>CAZYIL010000132.1:0-4899 GCA_964646945.1 uncultured Marinoscillum sp.
ATCAGCTTATTATAAGAGGTGCAACGCTCATAAATGGTAATGGGGCCCCACCAACTGGTCCTGTAGACGTAATTGTAGAAAATAATAAAATCGTAAGCATTAGAAATGTGGGGTATCCAGGTCTTAAAATCAATGAAAAAAGAAGACCTAAGGCAAAAGAAGGAGCAAAAGAAATTGATGCACATGGGATGTATCTCCTTCCAGGGTTCATTGACATGCACGGACATATTGGAGAAACAACTAGAGGAAGAGCAGACTATGTATATAAGCTCTGGATGGCACATGGAATTACTACCATTAGAGATCCAGGATGTGGAAATGGTTTAAAATGGGTTCTAAAACAAAAAGAAGATAGCAAAAAAAATAAAATTACTGCACCTAGAATTCTTGCGTATACAAGATTTGGACAAGGAACAAAAAATGGAATTAATTCACCAGCAGAAGCAACAGAATGGGTAAGAAAAAATGCAGAAAATGGTGCTGATGGAATTAAATTTGGTGGTGCAAGACCAGATATTTTTTCAGCAGCATTAAAAGAAAATACAAAACATGGGTTAGGATCTGCTTGTCACCATGCTCAGATGGATGTTGCTTGGATGGATGTCCTTGAAACGGCAAGATTAGGACTAACTACCATGGAACATTGGTATGGTTTACCTGAAGCCCTTTTTGATGATAGAACCGTACAAAATTACCCTTTAGATTATAACTATATGAATGAACAGCATAGATTCGGAGAAGCTGGAAGGTTATGGAAACAAGCCGCTGAACCCTATTCAAAAAAGTGGAATGAGGTGATGAATGAACTAATAGAACTTGATTTTACCATTGACGTTACTTTTGTTCCCTATAGTATTTTTAGAGATGTAGGAAGAGGAAGTAGACTGGAATGGCATAAACATTATACCACCCCTACTCTACTCAAGTTTTTTCTTCCAGGAAGAGACTCTCATGGAGCTGCATATTATGATTGGGGAACAGAAATGGAAATGGAGTGGAAAGAAAATTATAAGCTTTGGATGACTTTTATTAATGAATATAAAAATAGAGGAGGAAGAGTAACAGCTGGAGCAGATTCTGGCTACATGTACAATCTTTATGGTTTTGGTTACATTCAAGAACTTGAGCTTATAAGAGAATCTGGATTTCATCCTATGGAAGTGATAAGGGCAGCTACTCTTCACGCAGCAGAAGCTATAGGTATGGAAAAAGAAATAGGCACTGTTGAAGTAGGAAAATATGCAGACATGATTATTATGGAAGAAAACCCTCTTAAGAATCTTAAGTATCTCTATGGAACAGGTGATATTAAAATTAATGAAAATAATGAAGCTATAAGAGTTGGAGGAATAAAGTATACAATAAAAGATGGAATCATTTTTGATTCGAGACAACTTTTAGAAGACGCTAAAAAAATTGTTGACGAAGAAAAGGCTACAACACCAGAATGGGAAAAATATTTAATGGATAATGTAGAAAGAGAATAAATATTTAAAAAAATAATTATAATCCCAATTCTTTCCTTTGACTAGAATCAATATTAGAAGGAGAATCAATCATCACATCTCTTCCTGAAGTGTTTTTAGGGAAGGCTATAAAATCTCTTATAGACTCTTTTCCTCCAAATAAAGCGCAAATTCTATCAAAACCGAATGCTATCCCTCCATGAGGGGGTGTTCCATATTGAAATGCATCTAGAAGAAATCCGAATTGCTCTTCAGCTTCTTTTTTAGTAAACCCTAAAACTTTAAACATTTTTTCTTGCAACTCTCTTTTATAGATTCTTATAGACCCCCCACCTATTTCAATACCATTGACAACTAAATCATAAGCATTCGCTCTTACAGAAGCCGGATCTTTTTCTAAAAGATCTATATCATCTTCCAGAGGAGATGTAAATGGATGATGCATAGCATGAAACCTTTTTGATTCTTCATCCCATTTAACAAGTGGAAAGTTTACTACCCACACAGGTTTGTAGGTACTTGAATCTCTTAAGTTTAACCTGTCTCCCATTTCAAGCCTTAACTCTGCAATAGAATTATAAGTGCTGTTTTTTTCTCCTGCAAGTACTAAAATAAGATCTCCTTGATTTGCCTTACATGCATTTGCAAACTCTCCTAGTTTTTTCTCCTCAAAAAATTTATCTACAGATGATTTAAAGGTTCCATCTTCATTACATTTAATATGTACAAGTCCCTTTGCTCCTATCTGAGGTTTGCAAACAAAATCAGCAAGTTCATCTAGTTGTTTTCTAGAATATTCACTACATCCAGGAGCAACTAATGCCAATACATTTTCAGAAGCATCAAAGACATTAAACCCATTTCCTTTTGCAACATCAGATATCTCATTAATTTTAATTTGAAATCTGATGTCGGGCTTATCCGTACCATAATTTTTTATTGCATCATCATATTCCATAATTGGAATAGACCCTATTTCTACATTTAAAACACTTTGAAATAAATGAGAAATAAGACCTCCAAAAGTTTCTAATACATCCTCTCTTTCTGCAAAAGAAAGTTCACAGTCTATCTGAGTAAATTCAGGTTGTCTATCCGCTCTTAGATCCTCATCTCTAAAACATTTAACGAGTTGATAATATTTATCAAACCCTGAAACCATAAGTAGTTGCTTAAAAGTTTGAGGAGATTGCGGAAGGGCATAAAAATCTCCTTGATTCATTCTGGATGGAACAACAAAATCCCTTGCTCCTTCAGGTGTTGATTTGATTAATACTGGAGTCTCTATTTCTACAAAATCTTTTTTATCTAGATAATTCCTCGTTTCCCTCATAAGAGAATGTCTTAGCTTAAGATTTTTTTGAAGTGGGGTTCTTCTAAGATCAAGATATCTATATTTCATTCTAAGCTCTTCCCCTCCATCTGTATTGTCTTCGATAATAAAAGGTGGAACTTTTGATTTATTTAGAAATTTCATACTTTCAACTACAATTTCAACATCTCCTGTATCCAAATTTTTATTCTTTGCAGACCTTTCTGATACAATACCAGAAGCTTTTAAAACAAATTCTCTTCCACACTCTCTTGCCATCTTATAAATTTCTTTTGATGTAGTATCTTTCTGAAAGATTAGCTGAGTAACACCATAGCGATCTCTTAAATCAATCCATATCATCTTACCCTTATCTCTAATCTTTTGAACCCACCCACATAATGAGACTTTTAAACCCACATGACTAATTCTTAGTTCTCCACAAGTATGAGATCGCAACATTTGAATTTTAGTTTAAACAAAAATAATAGTTTTATGTATAAAGGATTTATTTTTTTCATAATCTTGTCATGAAATAAGTAATTTAGTTTTTTTATGAGCTTAGAAACAAAAACATATCAACTATATATGAAGGAAGCTTTAAAGCAAGCAAAAAAAGCATATGACGAAGATGAGATTCCCGTAGGAGCCATAATCGTATGTAATAACAAAATCATAGCTAGAGGATATAACCAGATGGAAAAACTAAGTGATGCAACCGCACATGCAGAAATGATCGCTATCACTTCAGCTCAAAACAGCTTAGGAAGTAAATATTTAAACGATTGTAAATTATATGTAACGCTAGAACCATGTATGATGTGTTCAGGAGCAATATTCCTTTCAAAAATAAAAAAAGTAGTTTATGCATTAGATGATAGGGAAAGGGGTTACATCCATAAATCAAAAGAATCCATTAATAAAAAATTAGTTGTTGTTAGTAATATTCTTGAAAATGATTCCAAGACATTGATAGATTCATTTTTTAAGAAAATAAGAAAATAGATGAGAATAATTTATTTATATTAGAAGTGAAATTAATGATAACAATTAAAATACAATAAAATGGCTTTTAAATTACCAAATCTTCCCTACACTTACAACGCTTTAGAACCACACATAGATGCAAAAACTATGGAAATCCACCATACTAAACATCATAATTTATATTTAACAAATTTAAACAACGCTGTTCAAGGAAATGAATTAGAAAACAAGTCCCTAGAAGAGCTTTGTAAAAATCATTCAGATAATCCTGCAATTAGAAATCATGGTGGTGGACATTACAACCATTCTCTTTTTTGGAAAATACTTTCTCCAAACGGTGGAGGAAACCCTAACGGAGATATTGCAACTGCTATTAATTCTAATTTTGGCAGTTTTGATGAATTTAAAAGTTTTTTTTCTACTGCCGCTGCAACTAGATTTGGCTCCGGATGGGCTTGGCTCTGTAAAGTGGGAGAAACCCTTGAAATTTGTTCTTCAGCAAACCAAGATAATCCATTAATGCCTGGAGTATGCAGAGAAGAAAGCAAACCTATTTTAGGAATAGATGTCTGGGAACATGCTTATTATTTGAATTACCAAAATAGAAGAGCAGACTACATTAATGCATTCTTTAATCTTATCAATTGGGAAGAAGTAAATAAAAACTTAGCTTAATAAATCTTGAAAAAATCTAGAAGAAAATTTATCAGAAATGCATCTGCCTTTTCCTTTGGAGGAATGCTTGCAACCAGCTTACCTCTTGAATCAATTGCAAAATTAAGAAAATATGTGTCTCCAAATGAAAAAATTAATTTTGGTGTAATTGGATGCAAAGGCATGGGATGGAGTGATATGAGGTCCATCCTAAAAAATAGTGAAGCAGATTGCATTGGATTATGTGACGTTGATCAAAGAGTATTAGATAGTAGAAGTAATGATGTAGAAAAGATAACTAATAAAAAGCCAAAACTTTACGGAGATTATAGAAAGATGCTTGAAAACCAAGATATTGATGCAGTGGTTATTGGAACACCAGATCATTGGCATTGTCTGAATCTTGTTGATTCTTTAGAAGCTGGAAAACATGCTTACTGTGAAAAACCTATATCGAATTCTATAACCGAAGCAAACATC
>CAZYIL010000133.1:0-4896 GCA_964646945.1 uncultured Marinoscillum sp.
CTCAATTTTATTTGAGAACTACTGATGTTACTGGGGAAATTTCTCTTCCAGAAAAAGTTGAGATGGTAATGCCAGGAGATAATGTAACTATAGAAGTGAAATTAATTAATAGGGTAGCTTTGGAAAAAGGATTAAGATTTGCGATACGTGAAGGAGGTAGAACTGTGGGTGCTGGTCAGGTTACTGAAATATTGGATTAATATATTTTTTGAGCTTATATTTTTTAGAGTTTAAAGCTTGTAAAATAAAAACAATTACTCTAAATTTGCAGGTCATTTGACCTGCATTTGTTGTTAAAAAACGGGTGTAGCTCAATTGGTAGAGTAGCGGTCTCCAAAACCGTTGGCTGGGAGTTCGAGTCTCTCCACCCGTGCGAACGGGAGCTAAATAGATTTTTTTATTATGAAAAATTTGATTAACTATCTTACCCAGTCCTACGAGGAGATGATTCATAAAGTAACTTGGCCAAGTATTAATAGCTTACAAAACAGTTCTGTTTTAGTTTTAATAGCATCGTTAATTTTTGCGATTTTTATTGGTTTAATTGATTTAGGATTTGAAAATCTTATGTCTTTTTTTTATAAATCAGTTTAGAAAATAGTTGAGTATGAGTTTAAAATGGTATGTTATAAGAGCTATTAGTGGTAAAGAAAACAAGATAAAATCTTATTTAGAAAAAGAAATTATAAGGAATAAGTTAGAGAAATATATTTCTGAAGTATTAATTCCAAATGAAAAAATTTATGTTATGAGAGATGGGAAGAAGAAAATAAAAAAAAGAAAATATTTTCCTGGCTATGTTTTAGTTTCTGCAGATTTTTCACATGGAGAAGTTCAACACCTTATCAATAATGTTCCGGGGGTAATAGGATTTTTAGGTTCAGGAAAAGGAGCATCTAAAGTACCAATCCCTCTTCAAGAGAATGAAATTAATCGAATCTTTGGAAAAGTGGATGAATCTCAAATGGATGAAGTATCTTCATTAACTTCATTTGTTATTGGAGAAAGTGTTAAAGTTATGGACGGGCCTTTTAATGGTTTTACTGGAAATATTTCAGAAATTTTTGAAGAAAGGAAAAAAATTAATGTAACAGTTAAAATTTTCGGCAGAAGTACTCCTGTAGAGTTAAATTACTTTCAGGTTGAAAAGTTAAATTAGATAAACGATAGTATGGCAAAAAAAATTGATACTTATCTTAAATTACAAATTCGTGGAGGTCAAGCAAATCCTTCACCTCCTGTTGGGCCAGCATTAGGGAGTAAGGGCTTAAATATAATGGAATTTTGTAACCAATTTAATGCTAGAAGTGAAGATAAAAAAGGACAAGTTTTACCTGTTTTAATTACAATTTATAAGGATAAATCATTTGATTTTGTTATTAAAACTCCTCCTGCTTCTGTACTAATACTACAAGCTGCTAAGAAGAAAAAGGGATCTGAGCAGCCTAATATTCAAAAAGTAGGATCCATCACTTGGGATCAAGTTAGAGAAATTGCTAAGACAAAAATGAAAGATCTTAATGCATTTAAGATTGATTCAGCGATGAAGATGATTGCAGGAACAGCTAGAAGTATGGGGATTAATGTTAAAGGAAAGTTTCCAGTTAGTGCTTAAAAATTATGATAAAAATTAGTAAAAAAAGAAAAATGGCTCTTGAGAAATATGAAATTGATAAAGCTTATTCTTTAAAAAAAGCATCTGAAATTATTAAAGATATAACTTTTTCTAATTTTGATGCTTCTGTTGATTTAGACATCAGATTAGGTGTTGATCCTAAAAAAGCTGATCAAATGATTAGAGGTGTAGTATCATTACCTCATGGTACTGGAAAAAAGATTAAAGTTTTAGTTTTATGTAATCCTGATAAAGAAAAAGAATCTAAAGATGCTGGTGCTGATTTTGTTGGACTTAATAAATTTATTGATAAAATTGAAAAAGGTTGGACGGATTTTGATATAATGATTACTCAGCCTTCATTGATGCCTATTGTTGGTAAGTTAGGTAAAGTTCTTGGGCCAAGAGGTTTAATGCCTAATCCAAAATCAGGAACAGTTACAGAGGATCTTTCTAAAGCAATAACTGAGACTAAAGATGGAAAAATAGATTTTAAGGTAGATAAAAATGGTATAATTCATTCTTCTATTGGGAAAGTTTCTTTTGATTCTAAGAAAATAGAAGAAAATGCTTCTAAATTAATTGATTCAATAATTAAACTTAAACCATCATCTACAAAAGGGAGTTATTTTAAAAGTATTTCTATTTCAAGCACAATGAGTAGTTCCATTAAAGTAGATAAAGCAAGCATTGCTGATTTATAAATATGAAAAAAGAAGATAAAATTTTATTAGTAGAAAATTTAACTAAAAAATTTAAAAGGAGTAATATTTTTTATTTAATGGATGCCTCTGGGTTATCTGTAGCTCAGATAAATGATTTTAGAGAAAAATGTTTTAAAAAAGATGTTGAATACAAAGTTGTTAAAAACACTTTTATTAAAAAAGCATTGGAGAATAATGAGCATGATTTTTCTCCATTATTTGACGGAGATGTACTAAAGGGATTTTCAGGAGTACTTTTTTCTAAAGTTAGCCCAAGTGCACCAGCTAAAATTTTAAAAGATTTTAAAAAAATTATTGGAGAGGATTATTTAAAATTAAAAGCTGCTTCAATAGATTTTGAATTTTATCTTGGAGAAGAAAATTTGAATTCATTAAGTCAACTAAGAAGCAAAAATGAATTGTTAGGAGATTTGGTTAATCTTTTAAAATCTCCAGTTAGAAATTTAATTAATTCACTTAAAAGTGCTGAGAATAAAATTTTTGGATTTATTAAACAATTGGAAAAAAAATAATTTTTTAAAACTAAAACTATAATAAGATGGCAGATATAAAATCATTAGCTGAAAAACTTGTTAATTTATCAGTGAAAGATGTAAATGAATTAGCAAATATTTTAAAAGATGAATATGGAATTGAACCTGCAGCTGCGGCCGTAGTCTCATCCCCAACATCAGCTGGAGGAGATGGTTCTTCAGAAGGTGCTGAAGAAAAATCAAATTTTGATATAATTTTAAAATCATCTGGTGCTTCAAAATTGGCAATTGTCAAACTTGTAAAAGAAATTTCAGGTTTGGGATTAAAGGATGCAAAAGATTTAGTAGATGCTGCTCCAAAAGCAGTTAAAGAAGGTGTTGCAAAAGATGAAGCTGAAACAGCAAAGAAGCAGTTAGAAGAAGCTGGAGCTGAGGTGGAATTAAAATAATTTTTATAATTGTTTATAGATATAACTATCTGTTTTTTTTATGGATTGTTTGTCAATATAGATAAATGTTAAGTGCTTTTTAAATATAGGTATTAAGTATTAAAATATATACTCTTGAAAAAAACTAATAAAACTAATAAAACTAAAAACATTAATTCAGTTGATTTTTCTAAACTAAAAAGAATTATTGACTATCCTGATTTTCTTGATGTTCAACTTCAATCTTATAAAGATTTTTTTCAACTTGAAACAGCTCCAGAAAACAGAACACATGAAGGACTTTATAAAGTTTTTATTGAAAATTTTCCTATTTCTGATTCTAGAGAAAACTTTGTTTTAGAATTTGTAGATTATACCGTTGATCCACCAAAATATGATGTTAGTGAATGTGTAGATAGAGGTTTAACTTATTCACTTCCTCTTAAAGCTAAATTAAGATTAATATGTAATGATGAAGATAATGATGATTTTGAGACTATTGAACAAGAAGTTTTTTTAGGAAACATTCCTTATATGACTTCTAAAGGCTCTTTTGTTATAAATGGTGCTGAAAGAGTTGTGGTATCTCAATTACATAGGTCTCCTGGAGTCTTTTTTGCTCAGACTAAGCACACTAATGGCACTCCCCTTTATTCAGCTAGGATAATACCTTTTAGAGGTTCCTGGATTGAGTTTGCTACTGATGTAAATAATATAATGTATGCTTACATTGATAGAAAAAAGAAATTTCCTATAACAACTTTATTAAGAGCAATTGGTTTTGGTACGGATAAAGATATTTTGGATATTTTTAACTTATCAGAAGAGATAAAAGTATCGAAATCAAATTTAAAATCTGCTATAGGGAGAAGATTAGCTGCAAGAGTGTTAAAAACTTGGATAGAAGATTTTGTTGATGAAGATACAGGTGAATTAATATCAGTAGATAGAAATGAAGTGATATTAGAAAGAGATCATGAAATCCAAAAAGAAGATATTGATACAATTATTGATTCGGAATCAAATTCAATAATAGTGCATAGAGAGGATGTTAACTCTGCAGAATATATGACTATTTATAATACTTTGAAAAAAGACAGTTCAAATTCAGAAAAAGAAGCTTTAGAAGAGATTTATAGACAATTAAGAAATTCTGAAGCTCCTGATGAAGAAACAGCTAGAGACATAATTCAAAATTTATTTTTTAGTGATAAAAGATATGATTTAGGAGAAGTGGGTAGATATAGAATTAATAAAAAACTTGGTATTACTGGTGATTTTGAAACTAGAGTTTTAACCAAAAATGATATAATTCTTATTGTAACATATTTGATTACTTTAATAAATGCAAAGGCTGTAGTAGATGATATTGATCATTTAAGTAATAGAAGAGTTAGAACTGTTGGTGAACAACTTTTTTCTCAATTTGGTGTAGGGTTGGCTAGAATGGCAAGAACTATAAAAGAACGGATGAATGTTAGAGATAATGAAGATTTCAAACCTGTAGATTTAATTAATGCTAGAACCCTAACTTCTGTCATTAATTCTTTTTTTGGAACTAATCAGTTGTCTCAATTTATGGATCAAACAAATCCTTTAGCTGAAATTACTCATAAGAGAAGAATGTCAGCTCTCGGACCCGGGGGTCTTTCAAG
>CAZYIL010000134.1:0-4705 GCA_964646945.1 uncultured Marinoscillum sp.
ATATAATTAATCTATATTTGCAGACAAATAATAATATATGAAAAAATTAGTTTTCTTTTTAATCCTTTTCATTTCATTTTCTGATTTGTTTTCTCAAGAGGAGGAAAATCGAGAAGATAAAAACAAAAAAATTATCAACCTGGATTTTCCAGGTCACATTAAGTTAAATCTTGGGTTGAATATCTTCTTAGATTCTGATGAAGCCATGAAAACAGGAGTTTTCTCTTCAAGGTCTTTTGGTTTTAATTATATAAAACCTCTTTTCTTGACAGATAATTTTTCTTTTAGTCCAGGTTTGGGATTAGAATTTGAAAATTATTCTTTTAAAAACAATGTAATCATTAATTACAAATATGATGTTGATGATAATCAAGTTAATTTTATAGATACTTTAAGTATTGATTCGAAAAAAAATAAACTAGTTAATTCTACATTAGAATTACCTTTATCATTCAGGTATCATTTTGGTAATAGCAATGAAAAAATCAATAGACTTTTTGTTGGGATAGGTTTTGATTTTGGCTTAAGATTAAATTCATTTACAAAGTTAAAGCATATTAAGAATAATAAGGCAATAGTAAATAAGTCAAAAAATGATTTTGGTTTGTCAAATTATAGATATTCCCTGTCTTTTATTTTTGGGAATGATAATTTTAATCTTTTTCTAAAATACTTTTTGTCAGATTTTTTCGAATCAAAAAACAATCCAGAATATATAATTGTTAAACCAATTGTTATCAAAACTGGTTTTTCTTTCAGTTTATTTTAATAATCTTTTCTTAATCTAGATACTGGAATATTTAGTTGTTCTCGATATTTTGATATAGTTCTTCTGGCAATATTATATCCCTCTTTTTTAATTAACTTTTCTAATTTTTCATCTGAATAAGGTTCTTTTTTATTTTCTTCATCAATTAATTTTTTTAAAAAATTTTTAATTTTTTTGTTACTTACTATTTCTCCATCTTGTGCTATGTGAGCTTCAGAAAAAAAATCTTTAAGAGAAAATATTCCAAAATCTGTTTGAATTACTTTTGAACTTACTATTCTGCTAACCGTAGATATGTCCATATTTATTTTTTCAGCTATGTTTTTTAGAATCATAGGTTTTAGAAAATTAATATCTCCATCATTATCAAAAAATTTATGTTGAAATTTAATAATGCTATTCATTGTTTTTAATAAAGTGTTTTGTCTTTGTTCTAATGCGTCAATAAACCATTTTGCTGATTCTAATTTTTGTTTCACAAAGTCATATGATTTTCTGTTTTCAACATTTTCATTTTTGCTTATTTTAAGGTCATTTAACATATTTAAATAATCTTTGCTTAATTTTATTTTTGTCGAATTATTTCGACTTAATGTGAGATGAAAATTATTTTCTTCTTTTTTTAATATATAATCAGGGACAAGATATTCTGTATGTTTACTTTCATCCATAGACCCTCCTGGTTTTGGAGTCAATTTTTTTATAAGATTAAATGCTTTTTTTATATTTTCGATTTTTTCCTCATGTAGATTGTTTATTATTTTTTCATAGTGCTTATTTATAAAATCATCATAATATTTATCAATTATAATTGAAGCAAGATTTTCTAATTGATTTTTATTTTCTATCCGATCAAGTTGAATTTTTAAACACTCTTTTAAATTTCTAGCACCAATACCAGGTGGATCAAAATCTTGAATTTTTGTAAGAATATTTTTTATATTTTCACTTGAAGTTTCAAAATTTTCTGAAAAAGCAATATCGTCTACTATAGATTCTATATCTCTTCTAAGATATCCATCTTCATCAATAGTTCCAATAATTTGTTTTGCTATAATCTTTTCTTTTTCACTAAGTTCTAAATAGGCTAATTGATCTATTAATTTATCATGTAAAGAACTGCCAACAGAAAAGGGAATCTCACTTCTTTTTTTTTCTGAAGAAAAGATAATCTTTGTTTTATAATTTTCTTCTTCATCTTCAAAACCTTCTAATGGATTTGTTTCTTGGTCTGATAAATCATTATTTATTTCTTCAAGAGCAGGGTTAGATTCTAATTCTTTTTTAATGACTCCATCCATATTTGATGAAGAAACTTGAAGAAGTTTTATAAACTGAATCTGTTGAGGAGATAGTTTTTGATTTAAATTTTGAGTAATGCTTAGATTTTGCATTGTAAAAAGCCAATTATTTTTATTGCAAATTTATTATAATTACTTGATTCTTTGAAAATAAGAACAAAATATAGTTTTTTTGTCATCTACTTGATTGTATTTAAATGGTAAAAGAGAAAAGAACTAAAATTCTAGACATCATTAATTCCCCAAATAAACAAAGGAAAATTACGATTTGTGGCTGGGTAAGAACTAAAAGACAGAGTAAAAATATTGTTTTTTTGACATTGAATGACGGATCAACAATAAATAACTTACAAATAGTTATTAATCCATCAGAGATAGATAATGATTTGCTTGAAAGAATAAACACCGGAGCTTCTATTTCTGTTTTTGGTAAAATTGTAGATAGCTCAGGACATATTCAATCTATTGAATTAAGTGCTGAAAAGGTTGAATTGTTGGGTTTTTGTGATCCAGAAATTTATCCTTTACAACCCAAAAAACATTCTTATGAATTTCTTAGAGAAATAGCTCATTTAAGAGCTAGAACAAATACTTTCGGTGCAGTATTTAGGATTAGGCATGCCATTATATTTGCCATCCATAATTTTTTTAATAATAAAGGGTTCTTGAATGTTCATACTCCCATTATCACTTCTTCAGATGCTGAGGGTGCTGGTAAAATGTTTAAGGTAACAAGTTTAGATATTGGTCAATTGAAAAATAGTATAGATTTTAAAAAAGATTTTTTTAATAAAGAAGTAAATCTTACAGTTTCAGGTCAATTAAATGCGGAATTGTCTGCTTTAGGTCTTTCAGAAGTTTATACTTTTGGACCTACTTTTAGAGCAGAAAACTCTAATACCTCTAGACATTTGTCAGAGTTTTGGATGATAGAGCCAGAAATGGCATTTTATGATATAACTGATAACATGGATTTAGCTGAAGAAATGTTAAAGTATTTAGTAAAATATACATTAGATAATTGTAAAGATGATCTTTCTTTTTTAGAAAAAGCGGAAGAAGATAGGAATAAACAAAAACCGATGTTGGAAAGGCAGTCTTTAAATTTAACAGAAAGATTGAAGTTTGTTTGTAATAATGATTATGAAAGAATAACATATACGGAAGCATTTGAAATTTTAAGAAATTCTAAGCCTAACAAGAAAAATAAATTTGATTTTCCAGTTAATGAGTGGGGGATAGATTTTCAGTCTGAACATGAAAGGTATCTTGTAGAAAAACATTTTAAGAAACCAGTAATTATCATTGATTATCCTAAGAAGATTAAAGCTTTTTATATGCGGCAAAATGATGACAATACAACTGTTGCAGCTATGGATGTTTTATTTCCTATAGTCGGAGAAATTATTGGAGGTTCCCAAAGAGAAGAAAGGTATGATAAACTATTGTCAAGAATGAAAGATATGAATATTTCTGAAAAGCAGTTATGGTGGTATTTAGAAACTAGAAAATTTGGCACTATTATTCATTCTGGATTTGGTCTTGGCTTAGAAAGATTAATTCAATTTGTTACAGGAATGACAAATATTAGAGACGTAATTCCTTTCCCTAGAACTCCAGGGAACTGTAATTTTTAATTTATTTTTTTAAATTAGTATAAAATCAACTGTATGAAAAATCTATTATATACATTTTTAGCCATACTTGTTGTATTTTTTGTTGCTTGTGAAGAAGATGATGTGAAACCTTTTGAAGGTATGTGGAAAGGCACTTATAGTGGAGGAGACCTCAGGGACTTGGGAGGCTACTGTTACATATTCATCTAATGATGGTGTTGGTGTTGTGACTGGAACTACTACTTCCTCCAATGCTATCTGGGGCGTAAACAGTCAAATTGCAGGTGCACTAGGAAGTGACGGAACAATAACTGCTGCAATAGGAACTACAAATGAAGGAGGACAATGGGTTGGGAAATTTGAAAAAACTGATGCTTCTGGAAGTTGGAAAGGTAAAGATCAAAATGGGGCTTCTATTGAAGGGACATGGACTGGTAAAAAGAATTAATAATATTAAAAATTATTTTTTCTTTTTATCTTCTTTTTTGTCTTCCTTAACTTCTTCAAAATCTACATCTGCAATATCTTCTTTCTTATTTTTTGAGGAAGAAGATTTATTTTTTGCTGATCCTGATTTTGGATTTCCTTGTTCTTGCTGTTGACCCTGCTGTTGTTGTTCCTGTGAAGCTTTATACATTTCTTGACTAGCTGCTTCCCATGACTTATTTAAAGTTTCAATACATTTATCTATTTCTTCTAAACTTTGATTTTTATGTGCTTCTTTTAATTTTTCTAGAGACTTTTCAATGTTAGACTTATTAGTTTTAGATAACTTATCACCAAATTCTTTCAATTGTTTTTCTGTTTGAAAAATTAGAGCATCAGCGCTATTGACTTTATCTACCTTTTCTCTTTCCTTTTTATCTGTTTCTTCATTAGCCTTAGCCTCATTTTTCATTTTTTCAATTTCCTCTTCAGTAAGTCCAGAAGAAGCTTCTATTCTAATTTTTTGCTCTTTTCCTGTTCCTTTATCCTTAGCTGATACATTTAATATACCATTTGCGTCTATATCGAATTTT
>CAZYIL010000135.1:0-4616 GCA_964646945.1 uncultured Marinoscillum sp.
TTTCAAAAATAGAAGTATCTAAAGCCAATAAAAAAGGATTTAAAGGAATCAGTCTTGGAGAAAATATCCTAAGAACAGAAACAGCAGGCCTATTGTCCTGCTATTCCTTAATTGAACTTCTTAATTAATGTTACCATTCTCTCTTTGCTCTTTCAATTCTATCTAGTTCTTCATCATCTAGAACATTGCCTTTTCCAGATACTGAGGAAACAGAAAAGAATCCAAGGATTGGAATATTAGTATTATTGGTGATAGATAAATTGGTTGGTAAATTTGCGAGTGATACAGAAAAAAGTTCACTAAACCCGCCTCTTCTATTAATTTGAATTTTTGCCATATATAAAAAATAAAATGCTTCTAAACTAATGGAATGAATTTCTACATAAAGGGAATCTCCAAACTCATAAGGAGGAAGAAAGTTATCATCTTCATCCTGTTTAAATTGGGTTATTGATCTTCTGATTGGTGGAATAAATGCGACTCCATCTATTTCTACTCCCATAGAAGAAGCACCCGCATCTATACATGTAATTATGTCAGTAGATGAAGCAAGAAGTTCTCCGTTTTTCCATGCTTTAATCCAGTATGCATCCCCAAGACCATCATTCTCTTGTGACCAAAATTCTGCATAATAAGAATCATCATCTGGAAAATCACCTTCTAAAAAATTGACGCTGTCAATGTTACTAGTTCTGTTCATAGTTGATAACGCTTCAATAATTTTACCATCATATTCAATTTTCAAGTTAAAATCTGTTCCTACGTTACCAATTGTTGTGTCGTTTAAATTGGGATACCAAACATAATTTCCATTTGATTCTTCAACAAATTCAAAAGTATTACCCATGTCATCTTTAACAATAACATTGGCACCTGTTATTCGTTTAACAGAGGACAAATCCAAATAATCTTGTGTTTTGCTTATAAAGATTGTCTGTTTTTCTTTTTTATCATTGATCCAAGCATCAACAACTATGATAGGATCGTTTATTTCAAGTTTTGGAAAAATAATATCTTCACAAGAAATAATTACAAGAATAAATAGAATAAATAAAATACTTTTTTTCATAGTTTAAATTTTAAAATTATAACTTATTGCTGGAACTATTGAACCAATAATTGAAAGTCTTGTTGCTTGACCAGGAACTTTAGTATTAGTTACTAAACTGTCACCCTGTGAAAAATATACTGAAAAAAGATTCCTTCTGTTATACAAATTATAAATACCAAAAATTAATGAATTTTTATTTTTTCTTATTTTACCCTTTTTGTTAACTTCTTTACCTTTTATTGTCAATGATATATCTAATCTATGGTAGTTTGAAATTCTAATATCATTCCTAGAGTTTTTTCCATTATGAGGAATCACAAAACCTTGGATTACATATTTCGAAGTTGGGAAAGTAATAGGAGGTCCTGTCAAAAAAATAAAATTTCCTGATAATAAAATCCTTTTGTTTATTTTAATAGAAGAAGTTAATTTAAGATTATGTGTCTGATCATATCTTCTGGGATACCATTCAAAATTATTAATACCATTTATTTTTACTTCTGATCTTGCAAGAGTATAGCTAATCCATCCATTTAATTTTCCACTTTTTTTCTTTGCAAAAAATTCAATCCCATACGCTCTGCCTTTTCCATAAAGTAAATCTCCTTCAAGATATTTATTAATTAATATATCTGCCCCATCAATGTAATCAATCTGATTTTGAAGATTTTTGTAATAGATTTCAATCGATGACTCTATATTATTGTTTAAAAAATTTTTAAAATATCCTAATCCAAAAATATTGCCTTTTTCTGGTTTTATATTATTAGTGCTAGGTATCCATACATCAAGTGAGCTTGAAGCAGTTGTGTTAGAAATTAAATGAATGTTTTGTGACATTCTACTATAGCTCCACTTGATTGAGTTAGATGAATTTATTTTATAATTAAAAGCAAACCTGGGTTCTAAATTAGTATAAGTAGTGATGGTTTCCCATTTCTCAACATGAGACTCAGATAATGGAATTTTTCTATTAATCCCTCTTATAGAATTAGTTGAAAACTCATAGGCAGTTCCAGGCCCGATATACTTAAATAATGAAAATCTTAAACCATAATCAATACTTAGTCTTTTTATATTTTGTTTGTTTCCTATATAAATACCAGTCTCTAAAGCATATTTTTTTGGAAGAGTTATATCGTTTATTTCTCCATCACTTACCCCAAATGCATTGGCCGGCTCAAAACGATATAGAAGAATTTCTCCACCAATGGATAATTCATTATTTGTATTTATAAAATAAGTTAGCTCAGGTTTTAAATTGAGAGTTTCAATTTTTGAATCCCACTCAAATTTATTTTCATCATCATTTCCAAATAAAAGTTGGTACTCATAATTGCTGTATATAGCAATGAAATTTGAGAATAATTTTTCATGAAATAAATGGTTCCATCTTAATGTTCCTGTTTTATTTCCCCAATTAAATCCATTATTTTTACTAAATAAAAATCTATCCCTTCCCCAATATCCAGATAAATAGATTCTATTATTATCATTGATATTTACATTTGTCTTTGCTGTAATATCATAAAAGTTCAATGCAGCTCCATCACCAAAAATTTTTGGAAAAAAAGGTCTTGCTAAAAAGTCAATATAAGATCTTCTTAATGCTAATATAAAAGATGCTTTGTCTTTCACTATAGGAGATTCTAGTGTAATCCTACTGAAAACAGTACCAATACCTCCAGAAAATGATGTTTTTTTGATATTGCCTTCTTTCATTCTGATGTCAAGAATAGATGATAATCTTCCACCATACCTTGATGGTATTGCTCCCTTGAAAAGTTTAATGTCTTTAACAGCATCTGGATTAAAAACAGAGAAAAACCCTAAAAGATGTGATGAATTATAAACAGGAGCTTCATCAAGTAGAACAAGATTTTGTCCTACTGAACCTCCTCGTACATTAAATCCAGATGCCCCCTCACCTACAGTGCTTATACCTGGGAGTAATTGAATTGCTTTTATGAGATCAACTTCACCAAGAAAAGCAGGAATTTCATTGATTTTTCTTATATCTAATTTCAAAGTACTCATTTCTGAACTAGAAACGTTTGAATCTTCAAATTCTTCTTTAATTATTATATTTTCAAGTTCAATATTTTCACCTATAAGTTCCACATCTAATTTCTGATTACTATCTAGAAGTATTTTTTTTGTAATGTTTTTATAACCAAGATATCGGTATTCAATATTATATTCACCTTCCTGAAGTGTTAAGGAATAGAAACCATAAGAATTAGTTATTACTCCACCATTAATTTCAGTAACAAAAATACTTGCACCAATAAGTGACTCACCATCAGAAATATCCTTAACATAACCATTAATAGTGTACTTGTTTTGACCTAAAATATCTGATGATATTAATATCAGACAGGTTAAAAAAATAAAAAATGATTTTTCACTGTTGGGTTTTTGAATTATATATTTACAATATTATAATTTTTATATTACAAAAAATCTAACCTTAAATTATTAATTATTTCAATATCCATAATCTACTTTTTAAGAAATAATTTTCTTGAAACATTGTGCTAATACTGAGGTCACCTTCTCTCTTTTATAAATTGTTTATTTAATTTTCTTTTTATTTTTTTAAGATATAGATCTATTTCTCGCTGATCTTGAAGCGTTGTGATTTCTTTTGTCCTCGCAATATTAAATTGATTTAACGCTGAAGAATAATTTTTTTTTTCATAGTAATATTTTCCTATTAGATAATATGATTTCCAATAATCTGGATTTAACCTTTCTAGGGTATTTAAGGTTGTTGAATCAATAGTTTCTTTAGCAAGGATTTTGTTTTTAACTTGGAAACTTAACTCTCTATAGGTTTCATAATCCATGTATGCTTGTGTATACTGAAAAGTGTCTTTTTCTATAGTTAATTTTGGCTGAAAAAAAGAAGTATCAGGATTAGAATTCTCAAAAATAGTATTTAGGTCATAAGCAACATATTCTCCTAATTGATAAGGATTTGAAGACACCCAAAACATAAGTTGCTCTGGTTTAAACACAATACTATGATGAGCTAATAGTTGATTAAGGGCTTTCTCATTACCATAACCTATAAATTTGTTATTTAACCCTTCTTTATTTCTAAGAATATCTACAGCTCCTTTTGGTGTTAACTTTTTGTTTTGATCTAATAGCTCTTCCATACGTTCATAACGGTATTGGGAATGACTTTCTTCAATATGTTTTAGGTTATATTTATCTTCTTTATATGCTGAACTTTGAAAATGATTAGAACAAATTAATTGAGTAGAATTAGTTACTTCAAAAACACCAAAGTTCTTAGGAGAAACTTCAATTGTAATCGCTCTTTTATCTTTAGCACTTCCAATAAGTATTGATTCTGAAACAAAGACTTGACGTTTTTTTGCAATAGTAATGGCTTCATCAATTGTCGATGCATATTGTAATATTTCTTTAGTTAAAATGGAAATTGGTGTTTTTGCAACTAAAGGAATTTTTGATTTACCAGCATTTATAGTAACAGTTAATCCATGTTCATTCATACCAGATACTACTCCAATCATTCCTCCCCAAGTAATTGACA
>CAZYIL010000136.1:0-4573 GCA_964646945.1 uncultured Marinoscillum sp.
GATTAATAGACTCATATATTGGAAAAGAATTTTTTCAACATATATTCTTAGGGGGAAAAACAATCTTTCTTTTTGGCATGGGGAGCCTCAAATCAATACTGATGCAAATTATAATGAATTAGATCAGTATTATATGTGTTTTGAATATAAAGCAAACTATAATGGTCATTATAATCAAAATGGAATCCCTCAATTAGACTATCGAGGTGAAATAGGTTTACAATATAATCCGATTGCTATTGCCCAATGGTCTTTAGGTAATTATAACCTATGGAAAAGAAATAATAGTAAAAAAAATTATAATAAGTTTATTAAAGGAGCAGATTGGTTAGTTCAAAATTTGAATCTTAATAAAAATAATGTATATGTTTGGCAACACAATTTTAATTGGGTTTATAAAGAAAATTTAATTTCTCCTTGGTATTCTGGCTTAGCTCAGGGACAAGGTTTATCTGTTCTTTGCAGAGCTTATAAAGTAACTAATAATAATCAATATCTAATATGTATAGAAAAAATATATAAATCATTTTTAAATGATGTGAAAGAAGGCGGTGTAACATTCACTGATCAAGATAACAATATATGGATTGAAGAATATATCATGGAAAAAAACCCTACTCATATACTAAATGGTTTTATATGGGGCTTATGGGGAATTTATGATTATTGGCTACTGACTAAAAATCAAGGAGTTAAAAAACTTTTTGATAAATATGTAAAAACAATAAAATTGAATATTGATAGATATGATCTGGGACATTGGTCTTTATATGAACTATCTCAATTAAATATAAATATGAGAGCTAGTATTTTTTATCATAAACTTCATATAATTCAACTTAAAATTTTATCTCAAATGACAAGTGATAAAAAATTTAAAAATATTTCAGATGAATGGTCGGGGTATTTAAAGAATAGATTTAATATTATAAGAGCTGTTTGTATGAAAATTATTTTTAAAATTTTTTACTATTAAAAAAATATGAAAATTTTATTCATAACTGACAATTTTTATCCTGAAAGAAATGCCCCTGCTAAAAGAACCTTTGAACACTGTAAAAATTGGGTTAATCAAAATAATTCTGTAACAATAATTACAGGGGTACCAAATTTTCCCACTGGAAAAGTTTTCAGTGGTTATAAGAATAAGATTTATCAGTCTGAAATAATTAACAATATTTTTGTAAAGAGAGTTTGGACTTATATGCACCCGAACAAAGGATTTTTATTAAGAATTATCGATTATGTTAGTTTTATGTTCTCTTCTTTTATTTGTGGATTATTTACAAAAAAACACGATGTGATTATCGCAACAAGTCCTCAATTTTTTACTCTAATATCTGGTTATTTAATTTCGATTTTTAAAAGAACACCTCTAGTAATCGAAATAAGAGATTTATGGCCAGAATCAATTGTAACTGTTGGTGTTATGAAAAAGTCGAATATTTTTATCAAAATACTCCACAGAATAGCAATTTTTATATATAAAAAAGCAAAAATTATCATATGTGTTACTAATTCATTTAAAAAAGATTTAATCAAAAAAGGAATAGAAAAAGAAAAAATATTTATTATTCAAAATGGGTTTGATTTAGAAAAAAACACTACACCCAACAAAAAAATTGAACAGATTGAGAATGAATATCAAGTTAATCAAAAAGATTTTATTGTCGCATTTATAGGAACTGTAGGCATAGCGCATGGTCTTCAAATAATATTAAGAACTGCAAAAAAAATTGATAAATCAGTAAAATTTCTAATTATTGGTGACGGTGCGGAAAAAGATGAGTTAATGAAAAAAGCTGAAGAAAAGCTATTAGATAATGTTATTTTTATTCCAAATATATCTTGGCAAGAGATAGTTAATATTAATCAAATAATTAATATGCATTTGATACATTTAATCAATTCTCCAGAATTTAAAAAAGTTATACCATCTAAAATATTTGAATCAATGGCATTAAAAAAACCAATAATTATGGGTGTTAAAGGAGAATCTCGTGAAATTACAAATAATGCAAATTGTAGTTTAAATATAACTCCAGAAAATCATTTAGAACTAGTTGAACTGATTAATAATCATATCAATCAAACTAAATATCTAAAAAATCTTGGGTTAAATGGTAATAAATTTCTCAAAGACAATTTTTCTAGAAAAATAATGTCAAATAAAATGATAGAATTTTTAAAAGACGCAATATAAATTGATTTCATGAAAAAAATAGCTATTGTAGTTGGTGCAAGACCAAATTTTATGAAAGCTGCACCTCTTTTAAGACTTTTAAATAAAGATAATTATTTTAAAACTACTTTAATCCATACTGGTCAACATTATGATAAAAAAATGTCTGATGTCTTCTTTCAAGATCTTAATATTAGAAAACCAGATTATAATTTAAATATCGGTTCAGGATCTCATAGCGAACAAAGTGCTAAAATAATAATCAAATTTGAAAAAATTTGTGAAAAAATAAAACCCGATTTATTGATAGTGATGGGTGATGTTAATTCAACGATGGCTTGCTCAATTGTAGGAAAAAAATTACATATAAAAGTTGCTCATATTGAAGCGGGATTAAGAAGTTATGACAATGAAATGCCAGAAGAGATAAACAGATTAGTGACAGATGCTATTTCTGATTATTTTTTCGTTACTGAAGAAAGTGGAGTGAACAACTTGCTAAAAGAAGGACATGATAAAAATAAGATATTTTTTGTGGGAAATCTTATGATTGATAGTCTACACTATGGACTAAAAAAAATAAAAACAAAAAAATTATATGATGATAGTAAATATGGACTTGTAACTTTACATAGACCATCAAATGTTGACCAAATTGATACTTTAAAAGAAATAATGGACGCATTGTCTGAAATATCAGAAGATATGAAACTTTTCTTCTCAATTCATCCAAGAACAAAGAAAAAAATTCAAAAATACAAAATTGAACTCAACAAGAACATCACAATCCTTGAACCTCTATCTTACTTAAATTTTTTACATATAATGCGAGATAGTAAGGCTATTTTTACTGATAGTGGAGGCATACAAGAAGAATCAACAGTTCTTAAAATACCTTGCTATACTATAAGAGAGAATACTGAAAGACCAATAACTGTTTCACAAGGCACTAATAGATTGGTTGGTACAAACAAAAAAAATATTGTTAAAATATTTAAAAAAAATAAGGTTTCAATAAAATCTAGATATAAATTACCCCATCTTTGGGATGGTAATACGTCAAAAAGGATTTTGGAAATTTTAAGTAAATATAACTAGGATAATTATTATGAGAATTGGAATTGTAGGAAAAGGATTTGTTGGTAGTGCGGTTCAATTTGCATTTTCACCTAATACTGGGTGCGATGCTGAAGTTAGAGTCTATGATAAAGATCCAAAAAAATCATTACATTCAATTGATGAAGTTGTAAATAATTCTGATTTTATATTTTTATCTGTTCCAACTCCTTCAAACACAGATGGTTCAATAAATTTAGATATTGTTGATTCAGCTCTTAATGATATTAATAATGTACAAAAAGAAAAATGTATAATATTGCTTAGATCAACAATGGTACCTGGTTCATCAAAAAAATTTCAAGAAAAATTTCCTAACTTAAATATTGTATTTAACCCTGAATTTTTAACAGAAAGAAGTGCAAATTTTGATTTCATTAATCAATCAAGATTTATACTTGGAGGGGATGAAAAAAATGTAAAAAAATGTGCAGAATTATTTAGATGGAGATTTGGAAAAACAATCTCAATTATCGAAACTAACTATGAAACTGCAGAATTAATAAAATATATGAATAATTGTTTTTTAGCAACTAAGGTTTCATTTATGAATGAAATGAAATTAGTTGCAGATAAATGTGGAGCAGATTGGCAAATGGCAATTGAAGGGTTCATAAGAGATGGAAGAATTGGACATTCACACCTTAATGTTCCTGGGCCTGATGGGAAATTTGGTTTTGGTGGAAGTTGTTTCCCAAAAGATGTTCAAGCAATGATTAATTATGGTGAATTAATAGGTATAGATTTACATACATTGCTAGGAACATGGAAAACAAATTTAGCAGTGAGGCCAGAAAAAGATTGGGAAAAATTAGAAGGAAGAGCTGTAGTAAAAAAAGGAAAGTAAATTTTTTCTAAATAGAAAGCCATCTGTCATTTTTTAATGTCCAATATATAACCTCTTCTAATTTTTTAAATACAGATTCAGGGGACCAACCCATTTGTTTCATTTTAGATCCATCTAATGCATATCTTAAATCGTGTCCTGGTCTTTGTGAATGAAAATCTACCATCTCATATATAAGTTCTTTTTGTTGAGTTTTTGCTATAAACTGAGCTAATTCAAGATTATCAATTTCATCTTTACCAACAATATTAAATTTTTGACATTTTGCGCCTGTTTGATCTGGTTTTAGTCGAGAAATATCATAATTATATAGAAACAATAATGCTTCGGCTACATCTTCTGCATGGATATAATGTCTAGAGCCTGCAACAGTTTTCTTTGCATTTGCGTGTACTGTTATCATTTCATCGTCTCGAACTTTTTTTATA
>CAZYIL010000137.1:0-2179 GCA_964646945.1 uncultured Marinoscillum sp.
ATTGAAGGCCTAATAAAACATCTAGAGACATATACTAACTTTTCTTTTTTTTACCGAAAAAATATAAACTATGATTTTCTATTTCAATACCAAACATCTTTTCAACAGAATTTTTTATTAATTGCACCCTTGGATCACAAAATTCAAGAATTGAATTATCATCTAAAATCACATGATCGTGTTGTCTAAAGCCAAATGACTTTTCATATTTAAAAGTATTATTTTGAAAAATATGTTTTGATACTAAATTTAATTCTACTAATAAATCAAGAGTATTATATACAGTTGCTCTACTGACACTAAGCTTTGAGTTTTTCATTGTTACATATAATTCATCAGCATCAAAATGATGAGAAAAATTATAAATTTCTTTTAGTACTGCATCCCTCTCTGGAGTTTTTCTTAGATTTTTATTTTCTAAAGATTTGTTCATAAGAATTTTTGCTTCTTTTAACAGAATGGGATTATCTTTCATATAAATTAATTTTTATTATTCCTCAAATCTAGATACTTTAATAACATTTTTTATCTTTTCAAGTTTTTTTATTAATCTTAAAAGATGAACTGTATTGTGAACATATAATTGTATCCTTCCTTCGAAAATCCCACTATTAGAATTTATTGAAATAGATTTCATATTAACTTTAAGTGCCGAAGAAATTATGTTAGAAATATCTTCAACAATTCCAACCCGATCAGTACCCTTAATTATTAGAGAAGTTAAAAAAGAAACTTCATTTTTTGAATACCATTTTGCTTTTAAAACTCTATAGGCATATTTTGATAATAATTCAGGGGCATTCTTACAATTTGTTCTGTGAATTTTAACACCTTCATTTATTGTAATAAAACCAAATACATCATCGCCCGGAATTGGGTTACAACATTCAGAAAATTTATAATCCATTAAATCAACTCTATTGTCTAATACAATAAATTTATCCTTACTCCTATCTTTTATTTTTCTAGTTTTTTTAATCTTTGATTTAGGTGTAAAATTTAATAAATCATCAGATAAGGAATTTCTATATTTATTAAATAGACTCATATCTATTTTATCTACAGCTACATCATAATAAAAATCAACTACATTTTTATATCCACTAAAGGTGGATAAAGAAGAAATATGTTTTTCAAAATCTAATTTTATTTTTTTTATTTTTTTCTTTACAATTTCCTTACCTTGAACAAAATGCTTTTTTTTAATTTTATTAAAGCTTTGTTTGATAATTGATTTAGACTTAGAACTAACTACAAGTTTTAACCAATCTTCAGATGGTTTTTGTTTAGAAGAAGTCAAAACATTAATCTGATCTCCATTTTTTACAACGTGATTTAAGGGCACCAATTTTTGATCTATTTTTGCTCCAACACATTTTGAGCCCACCTCTGAATGAATTGCAAATGCAAAATCTAGAACTGTAGAATTTATAGGAAGTGTAATAAGATCACCTTTAGGAGTAAACACGAAAACTTCTTCATTATAAAGATCTCCTTTAAAATCTTCAATAAATTCTAATGCAGATGAATTATTTTGGTCAAGAAATTCTCTAACATTTTTTATCCATCTATCCAGTTTGCTATTATTTTTTGAGTTTTCCTTATATTTCCAGTGAGCAGCAAACCCTTTTTCAGCTATCTCATCCATTCTAGAAGTTCTTATTTGAACTTCAACCCATTGTCCAGAATTGCTCATCACTGTTGTATGTAGTGATTCGTAACCATTACTTTTTGGTGTTGAAATCCAATCCTTCAATCTGTCAGGATTTGGTTGATAACAATCTGTAACTATAGAATAAACTTTCCAACAAGCAGATTTCTCTTCATTTAAATTAACATTCAAAATAATTCTAATAGCAAATAGATCATAAATTTCTTCAAATTTGATATCTTGTTTCTTTATTTTATTAAAAATTGAATATATAGATTTTGGGCGTCCAATAATAGAAATATCTTTTCCGAAATCTTTTGTTTTTGATCTAATTGGTCTAATAAATGACCTAATAAATTTATTTCTTTTCTCCTTAGAAGAACTAAGTTTTTTAACAATAGATCTGTAATCTCTATAATTAGTATACTTTAAATATAAATCTTCTAATTCTATTTTAATTGAAAAAATACCTAATCTATGAGCCAAAGGAGCATAAATATAGATTGATTCAGAAGCTATTTTGATTTG
>CAZYIL010000137.1:2189-4565 GCA_964646945.1 uncultured Marinoscillum sp.
AGTTCTTTTCATACTATCTAGTGTTCTCATATTATGTAATCTATCTGCAAGTTTTATTAGAATAACCCTCAAATCATCAGATATAGTAAATATCATTTTTCTAAAATTTTCAGCTTGTTTTGATATTTCAGGACTAAAAAAATCAGAAATTTTAGTTAGACCATCACAAATCTTAGAAACCGATTTACCAAATTCTTTTTCTATATAATCTAGAGTTAAATCTGTATCTTCAACCACATCATGTAATAATGCGCAAATTATAGATGTTGAATCTAACCCAAGTTCTTTTACACAAATTTGGGCAACATTTAATGGATGAAGAATATAGGGTTCACCTGATTTTCTTCTCATATCTTTATGAGCTTCTAGAGAAATTTTAAAAGCTTTCTTGATAAGAGTCAAATCATCTTTTTTTATTACATTTTGAGAATATCTAAGAAGTTTTCTGTAATCACGAAGAATAAGTTTTTTATCCAATTCTTCACTGACCAAATTTGATTTCATACACAATAATATTTCTAGTTGAAATTTAAAGTAATTTTTCTCATTAAAATAATTTATTTCTACATTTGCTCACTATAAATAGCGGATGTGGCGAAATTGGTAGACGCACTAGATTTAGGATCTAGCGCCGAAAGGTATGGGGGTTCGAGTCCCTCCATCCGCACAAAAATTTATATAAATGAAAATATCTCTAAAGAAAAAAAATCCGACTGAATCAGTAGTAAAAATTAAAATTGACCAATCTGACTACATAAAAAATGTAGGGAAGAGAATAAATGAAATTAAGTCTAAATTAAGCTTAAAAGGTTTTCGACCAGGAAAAGTTCCTGTTCAACTCATTAATAAAATGTATGGAAAAAGTATTCTTATTGAAGAAATAAATAAAATTACAAGTGCTGAATTAACACATTTTATAAAAAATGAAAAAATCAATCTAATAGGTGAACCAATACCTGAAAATTCTAACAATAAAATTGATTGGGAAGTAGATAAGAATTTTGAATTTTTATTTAGAATTGGAATGATAAGTGAATTTAATCTTGAAAAATTATCTAAAAAAATTAAGCTTAACAAATATGAGATAAAGGTTGAAAAAAAAGTGATTGATGAAACTACCAATAACCTTCAAAATCAATTTCCTTCTTTAGTAAATCAAATTTCTGTAAAAAATAATTCAACAGTTTATGGAGATATAAATACATCTAAAAAGGATAAAGGAAACAATTTGAAACTACATTTAAAATCGCTTAACAGCAATGAATACAAAAAACTCTTAAACAAAAAAATAGGAGATATTATGAATTTATCATTACATAATTTATGTAATTCAAATATAGATTTATTAACACAAATCACAGGTGAAAAGCACAAATCCATAGACTTATATACAAATAAAGTAAATTTTAAAATTGAAAAAATTGAGATGCAAACTCCTTCAAAAATTGATAATGCATTCTTTGACAAAATATTTGGAAAAGAAAAAATAAAAACAAAAAAAGATTTTGATAAAAAAATTAAAGAATCTGTAAAAGCAAATTATGAAAGAGAAAGTGAGATTTTTTTAAATAGAACAATTCAAAAACAAATCACAGAAATTCACAAAATTTTAATCCCTGAAGAGTTTTTAAAAAGTTGGATTAGAAAAAATAACGATGAAAAATCAGCAAATGATATTATTGAAAAAAACTTTAAAGCATATTGTGAAGAACTTAAATGGTCATTTATAGTGGATAAAATAATAGAAAAAAATAAAATAAAAATAGAAAATAATGAAATAGAAGAATTAGCAAAACATCAAATTAGATACCAATTATCTGCTTCTGGAATACAAAATCCAGAAAATGAATTAGACAAATTTGTTAAGAATTATTTAAAACAAAATAATGGTGATAATTATTATAAAATTTTTAATCAAATAAAATCAGGTAAAACAATTAATGAAATAAAGAAAAAAATATCTATTTTGAATAAAACTATTACATTTGATAAATTTAGGTCCCTAACATCTAAAGAATTAGTGGAATAAATTTTATTTTTGAGTTGATTATAAAAATAAAAAATATGAGTGAGAAAAAAGATTTTAAAAGTTTTGCATTAAAAGAAAAAAATATTAGCGGTCATTCGTTTGATTCATATGTTGAAAAAGTTGAAAGTATGACTAGGTCTGTAATTGAAGAAAGGCCTACTAATTTCAGAGAAATAGATGTTTTCTCTAGACTTATTATGGATAGAATTATTTTTCTTGGCATGGAAGTTGAGGAAAATATATCTAATATAATAACTGCTCAACTATTATTTTTAGAGTCTGTTGATTCAAAAAAAGATATATTATTATATATAAATAGCCCTGGCGGATCTGTATATGCTGGTTTA
>CAZYIL010000138.1:0-4563 GCA_964646945.1 uncultured Marinoscillum sp.
ATTTTAAAATTTCCATTTCCTCTCTGAGAGATTCTATCATCTCCTGTTGCTCCTGTATTGCTTTGATCATTGGTGAAATAAGTTCTGCATAGCGTAATCCATAACGGTCGCTTTCAGCATCCCAATCTAGAGTTGCTATTTCATCAACATTTTGTATACCGTGTTTCTGAAATACTCCCAATAATTCTTGTGCAATTAATCCATAATGTCTTCCATTATCATTCTTCTTCCAGTAATATGAAACAGGATTTAATTCGTTAATAAAAGCCAATCCAAGGTCAGATTTTTTAATCTGTTTCTTAAGTCTTAAATCAGAAGTTTCGATGGTGCCATTAGTAGCATAAACATCCTCAAATCGATAACTAGAACTTCCTAAATCAACTTCATCATCATCATGAGGTTCCCAATTGAGAGTGCTCCCATTGCCAATGACTACTTTATTATTCCCATGCCCTGTTGCATTAGTTCCAATGACTATTTGGTTAGATGCAGCAGCAATACTTGCATCTGCATCTTTTCCTATAATAATATTATCTGATCCTGATGTTATTGCAACACCTGCACTATTTCCTGAACCAGTTGACCAATCATTGCCTGCTTGATGACCTATAGTTATATTATTGCTTCCTGTAATACTTTTTCCTGCTGCATAACCTATTCCAACATTACTATCACCACCAACAACTCCTCTTAAAGCATTAGATCCTATTGCGACATTACTACCACCACCTTGTAATGATCCAAGGCCATCATATCCTATTGCTACATTATCACCTCCACCACTCACAGCATTAAGTACATTAGCTCCTACTCCTGTATTATACTGTCCACCAACTATATTTACTTCATTTAATGTTCCTGGAATAGTTACTAGACTAGAAGTCCCAGCTCCTATTGTTACATCAACTTCTCCATCTGTAGCATGTTCACCTTCTAAAACTAAACCTGCGGTTAATGTTGTAGTGGTTCCATCACTTTCTGCTACATACAATGATAATTTACCAGCTTCATCTGTATTATCTGCTTCTGATACTTCTGCAACTATTTTTGCAAAACTTGTTTGTGTTTGACCAGCGTCATCACTTATAAATTCTATTGTAGCTATATCGTCTCCATCTGCACCAGCCGCTCCTTTATCTTTAACAAAATGTAATCTTGCGCCATTAGTATCATTTGTTGTATTTTTTATTTCCACTAAAGGATTAGTGGAAGTTGCTGAAGCAATAGACAATCCTCCAGCATGAACAGTAGCCCCAGCATCTTCAGAGGCATATACTGCAGTAACATTATCATCTCCTAGTGTAACTGTATTATTTCCCTGTCCAATTGCATTAGCTCCTATCACTATTTGATTCGTTGCGTTATTAACACTAGGATCAGCACTCTCTCCAATGATAACATTATTATATCCCGTGGTAATTTTATCTCCTGCTTTATGGCCTAGGGCGGAATTATTATATCCCGTGGTGTTTAAGTTTAGAGCATAGTATCCATTTGCTGTGTTTTTATATCCGCTGCTATTTTCGTATAGAGATTCTCCTCCAGTTGCTGTGTTTTTACTTCCTTGCACTCCGTCAACGTGTCCTGTGTTTGTCTTCATCGCCTTGTGTCCAATAGCAGTATTATACTGCCCTAAGTTGTTTGAGGTTAGAGCCTCCGATCCAACAGCGACATTATAATCTCCTTGAGTAAGACCATCTAAAGCGCTAATACCAACCGCAGTGTTATACGTAGCATTATTTAATGATCCATGGTCTGTGTGACCTATAAGCAATGAGCCAGTAAAATTCGTTCCTTTATATTTAACATCCATCAGATCATCTAAATAAGTTGCAGATTGGACGTATGATGTAAAATCCGAAGCCGGTATTAACTTCATGACACCACCGTCATTCAGGATTACACCATCCCCATCGGCAACTGTTACTGAGCTTCCTACCGATGTTCCGTCTCCATCTAATAGATTTAATTCTGCAGCTGTGGATGTTACGGCTGTTCCACCAATTAATAATTTATCTTGTACTATGTTTATCGTTGCGGCTCCAGTGGTTTCTAGTGAATTATCAGATTCATCCCATAATAGATACGCACCTGATGTTGCACCAAATAACTTAACATCATGACCTGTATCATTTACACCTACTGTTAATGTACCATCTAATTGTACTGCTCCATCTATATCAACAGCGTCTAAGTTTGTGGTACCATCAATATCTGCATCTCCACTAATGTCTAAAGTAGCTGCATCAAGTTCTCCTGTTAATGTTACATTTCTAAAGCTAGCTATATCTTTACTACCATCAACTACAACAGCTTTGGAAGCTGTTACAGTTCCTTCAGTAACGGCATCAATAGTTTCAAGTTCTGCTTCGTTTATAGCGGCACTACCTATCACAAAACTTGTACCTGTAATAGCTGCACCTGTAATAGCTGCTGCGGTAGAACCACCTATAACTGTACCATCAATAGCACCACCATTAATATCTGCTGTTGTTACAGTACCTAAATCAGCAATTGTTGTACCATTAAAAGTAGAATTTTTACCAAATACAATCTGCTCACTACTATTTGTAGTAGTAAATTTTACATATGAATTACTTGCTTGAGTAATATTAAGAGCATCTGCTAAATTATCAGTAAGTGTAATCTTATTTGTTGTAGTGTTACCACCAAATGTAATATTAAGACCAACAGTAGCATCATCAACACTTATAGCATCTATAGAAAATTCACCTCCATTTGTTAAATCGCCATCACCTAAATGAATACCTCCAGCATAGAGAGTAGCTCCAGCATCTTCAGAGGCATATACTGCAGTAACATTATCATCTCCTAGTGTAACTGTATTATTTCCCTGTCCAATTGCATTAGCTCCTATCACGATCTGGTTAGATGATGCCACATTTGAAGCATTAACATCTGCCAAATAACCTATTATAACATTATTGCTTCCAGAGGTAATAACATTACCGGCTCCTTTTCCTAGACCCGTATTATTATTACCTGTCACATTGTATAAACTGCTATGTCCTACGGTTGTGTTATAATCACCACCAGTATTAGAATATAAAGCGCTGTTTCCAATTCCAGTATTGTTATTTCCCGACTCATTATTTATCAAACTCTTAGATCCGAAAGCAGCATTAAAATCTCCGCTTGTATTATCTCTACTGCTTTCATGTCCAAAAGCGCTATTAGTAGATCCCCCAACATTAGAATACAAAGCTTTATATCCCACAGCAGAATTGTTATTTCCAGTGGTGTTGTATAAAGCTTCTTTGCCTATTGCTGTATTATCATCTCCATTAAGATTTTTATTTAGTGCATAAGCCCCTAAAGCTGTATTGTTTGGACCTGATTTTATAAATTTTAAAGTTCCTACGCCAACAGCTACATTATAATCTCCAGTAATAAATGCATTATCAGTCGTCGTTCCCCTCATAGCATTATTTCCAACAGCAGTATTATAAATCGCACCTCTAGCATCCAACATAGATTGATAACCTATTGCAACATTTCCCTCACTAGTCTGATTGTCACGCAGAGCCTGAGAACCAATTGCAACATTTGAATGACCTTGAGTGGTATGCTTTAATGCTCTCCATCCTATCCCAACATTATGATCTCCAGTTGTCACACTACCTAATGATGCATTACTTATTCCAATATTTGCTACGGCAGCACCAGCAGAAGCAGATGGTTCACTTCCTATATATATTGACTGAGCATTAGCTTCATCGGCATTTGAATTGATAACTTGAGCATCCGTTAAATCATCTAAAGCAGTTGCAGATTGTATATACGTTTTCAGAGCGGTTACAGCAACTTGCTTCATGGTTCCACCAGTTCCAGCATCATTAATTATCAGGTTATCAGCATCTACCACTGTTACAGTTGATGTAGAGGAATTACCATCCATAATATTTAATTCTGCAGCCGTAGTGGTAACTAGCGTTCCACCAAGATTTAGATCTCCAGCATGGAGAGTAGCTCCAGCATCCTCAGAGGCATATACTGCAGTAATTGAAGAATTACCAATGACTGCAGTGTTTTCTCCTTTACCAGTAGTAGTTGCGCCTATAACAATCTGATTGTCTTTGTCTTTGTCTGCATTCAAAACATCTGCATTATGTCCTATAACGGTGTTATATTCTCCAGCGGTAATATCAAATCCTGCATACCATCCAAGAGTAGTATTATAGCTTTTAGTAGCATTGTACAAACTACTTCTACCTACTACAGTATTTTCATTTCCTGTTGAGTTGTAATACATACTATTTACTCCCACAGCCGTATTACTTATTCCCCCTGTATTATTTTCTAGACTTCTAGCACCAACGCCAGTATTGAAACCTCCAGTATTAGTTTTTAACAAACTGTTATATCCTATTGCCGTATTCCAGTCGCTACTAATGTTTGCTTTTAAAGCTTCAAAACCTATCGCTGTATTTGAAAATCCTATGGTGTTTTCTGTTAGCGCATTATACCCGACAGCGACATTATCACCGCCAGAAGTATTTGCGTCTAGGGAGTAGTTTCCGATTGCAATATTAAAATCTCCAT
>CAZYIL010000139.1:0-4505 GCA_964646945.1 uncultured Marinoscillum sp.
GATGTTTTTACTGCCACAGCTGTTTCTCAAAATTTACTTTATAGGGCTGGAAATGGAACTGATGGTCCTCCACCTGAATGTTCTCGTTGTGAATATATGGTAATTGATGGAATAGAAGTTTTTGAACAAGCACTAGAGGTTGACTGTGATGTTGTCCATACTGATACAGATAATATTCCTGATCATAAAGATATCGATTCAGATGGAGATGGATGCCCAGACTCAAGAGAAGCTGGTTTTACTGATGGAGATGCTCCTGGACCTTTATACGGGATTTTAGGAACAGGTGCTATTACAGTTGACCCTGCAAACGGAAGAGTAACTACAGCAGGAGGAGTTGCAATTCCGGATGGATATACTACTCCTGTAAACCTTGATGGTCCTGGTGATACAGAAAAAGATTTTCAACAAGAAGGAGGCACGTTAAATGTTACTGATTTCCCTGTTAAACAAATAGGAGGTAATACTAAAGCTTTAGAAGTTGTCCCTGGCGTTGCTCCTGCTGTATTTAATGTAGCTGCTTCTATTACTCTAGCATGTGATTTTTGTGATGCTGCACCTGATGGTGATGCAAATGATTTAAATGATGTTACAGATGCTGCAGATATTTCTGCTGACTTATCCGCTCAAATCGTTTACCAATGGAATGAAAGCACTAATGGTGGTACTACATGGACCCCCCTTGTGGAAGGGGTTCCATATTTGAATGTTGCTACTTCAACTCTTACAATTAATCCTACGACAAGGGCCATGGCAGGAAATTTATATAAAGCCGTAGTAACCAATCCTTCTTTTATTTGCGATTCTGATGTAGATACATCACTCGAAACTTATGGTTTAGGAGCTGCTGCAGGACCTGGTCGAGGCTTACTTATCCCAAATAATTGTCCTACGGCTAATGATGATGGGGTAGGCAACCCAGTTTATACTTTAGATGAAGAAACTTTTACTGACATAGATTTTGCTAATGGGATTAAGGCAAACGATGTAGACCTTGATATTGAAGATCTTATAGGTGTATTACCGATTACGATACTAACCCCTCCAGCACATGGTAATTTAACATGTCAAGCAACTATTCCACCTGTTGCTGGTGTATGTATAGATGGTTCGTTTAGGTATACTAATAATGGAGATGAATTTATCACAGATTCCTTTACTTACACTTTAAACGATCCTTTTTGCACAAGTGATCCTGCCACAGTTACTTTTACTATCAACCCTATTAACGATGTTCCTCTTGTGGTACAAGACACCTATTCGGTAGTAGAAAATGGTACGCTTATTGCAACTGATATCACAGGTACAGCCCAAGCACCAGCAGCAGATGATACCAACGATAACGGTGTTATAGTAAATGATATCGATGAGGGTTCTCCTTCATGTGTAGGAGATTGTGTGCAAGTACCACCTGGAAATAATTTAACAGCAACGCTTTTTCTTCCTACTAAGCCAAAGTATGGTAATATATTTTGTCCAGCTGCACCTGGTGTTTTTGGTGTGATATGTGGTGACGGGTCTTTTACATACACACATCTTTGTGCAGATAGTCCTAACCAAGATTTTTTCACCTATTCGCTTCATGATGGGGAATTTGCTTCTCCTACACGAGACACTGTATTTATCAATATATTAAACGAGCTACCTATTGGCGTAGATGACGCATACTCTGTAAGAAAAGGGGATTTTATTTCTATATCTCCTACAGCTCCTTTGGACACGGTAGGTTTCCTTAAAAATGATACAGACCCTAACCCGTGTGATATAAACTTTTTTGCTAGTCAGGTTATTTATGCTCCACCACCAAATAAGTACCCTAATTATGGTACAGTAAATGCATTTGGAGCTAATGGATCATTTCAGTACACACACAACTGTATTTCTACAGAACCTAGAGATACTATACAATATGTAGTTAATGATGGGGAAGATCAAGCAGCTGATACCACGTTAATTGTTCTTAATATTTTCGATGATGTTCCTATTGTAAACAAAGACACATTTGAAGTAAATGAACAGGATACCTTAGTGATAGATTTAACAAAAAGTATTCTTAATAACGATGTAACGCTAGAACTCTGTGATTCTATGTTTGCTTACAAGGTGACAGATCCTGCACATCATGATAAAGTAAGTGCTGGTATCTTTACCCTTAATACAGATGGTACATTTACTTATGTTCATGATTGTACCGATACACCTAATCAAGACTTTTTTGTTTATATGGTACGTGATGGAGATGGGGCAGGTAACTTTTTCCATCCAAATGACTCAGCTATTTTGAATTATGATACCGTATTCATTAACATTAACAATGTATGTCCTGTTGGGGAGGGAGACTTCTATTCCGTTACAGAAGGGGGTACAATCTCAATTCCGGAGCTTTTAGGTGTTTTAAATAACGATAAAGATGATAACACATGCGAAATCCTGACAGCTTCTCTGGTTACTCCACCTGAGTTTCACGATTTAGATTCAGGAACTTTTGTATTAAACCCTGACGGTTCATTTAAATATACCCATGATCATACAGAAAACTTCATAGATGAGTTTTCCTACACTTTAAGTGATGGAGAGTGTGAAGATGCTATTTACGTAGCTACTATCACCATAGACTCGATTCCTGATGTTCCTCCTGTTCCTTCGGCAGATACATATGAATGTATTTTGGAAGGAGGAGTATTGGAAAAACTAACTCTTTCTACAGGTGTTCTTGGTAACGATACCGATGCAGATGCTAAGGACATGCCTCCTATAGATACATTAGAAGCTATATTGGTTGCTAATGTTATTAATGGTACTTTAGACTTTAAATCAGATGGCACGTTCACCTACACGCATGATGGGGGAGAAACTGTGTTAGACAGTTTTAGTTACTATGTTACAGATGGAGATTTTAACAGCGATACGGTTTTAGTAACGATTTGCATTAACCCTGTCAACGACTGTCCTGTACCAAAAGATGAACTCTTTTTTATTAATGAAGGAGATACGATAGACTCTACACTTGTATTTAATGATTTTGATATAGAAGGGGACTTTTTAACAACTACCTTGTTGACTGATACATCGACAATTATAGGCACTCTTGCGTTAAAAAATAATGGGGATTTTGTATATATAGCTCCTGAGCAACTCTCAACACCTGCACCTGGAAGTGAGACAGTGCTTTTAAGTTATAGGCTTTCAGATGGAGTGTGTGATACTTTACCTCCTTCGACCTGTAGGATTACTATTTTCGCTATTAACGATTGTCCTGTTACTGTAGATGATACTGTTACGGTGGATGGGTCAAAACCTCCTGTGTCTTCTATTGTTAATTTAATACAAAACGATTCAGATCCTGACTCAGACCTTGACACATCAAGTTTAACCATTCAAAAGCTTCCTCAATGGGGGACGATTGTCCTTAATGGTGATGGTACGGTAACTTATACCTACACAGGTTCTCCTCATAGATATGATACGTTAGTTTATACGATTAAAGATATAGAAGGGTGTTTGTCAAAAGAAACTTCTTTATTCATTAATATTGATAATTTACAGTATCCTAAGTATACTCTAGCAAACTATTTTACTCCAAATGGAGATAACTTCAATGACGAATTAAGGGTACAATTAGAAAATATAATCATAGATAATGTTAAATTTGAGGTTTTGATTATGGATAGATATCAAAGAAAGGTGTTTGAAGCGGTGATAGAAGATGAGAAGATATGGGATGGAACAAACTCTTTCACCGATACACAAGTGAAAAAAGATTTTTATTTTTACCAAATAAAACCAATAGAATATGGCTCCACAGAAGGAAGAGATGTGGTTGGGGTTGTCTTCTTAGATAAATAAATGAAAAAAATAATTGCTATATTTTTCTTATTTGCCCTAGTTTTAGAACTTAGAGCTCAAGAATATATTGAGGTTTTAAGATCAGCTGATAATACTTTATTAGTAAATCCAGCTCTTGCTGGAATAGACGGAAGGAGCTCATTGTCCGTTATGGATACTAGGTCTATTAGAGGAACAAGATTTAGTTCAAGATTAAGTTATGCAACAGCAAGTTTTAGGATGACAGATAATCTAATTTATTGTCCATCTCCAGGATATTTCTCTTCATCAAGTGGAACAAGAAGCTCAAAAAGAATTACTAATAATCATTTTCAAACTAGTGTCGATTTACTTTCTTATGGTAACAGCATGTTTAAAAGATTATCCTTAGGTGTTACTTTAGGGTATAGACAACAGTTAAATAGAGAAATTAATATGATGTTTGCAATGAAGACTTTAATTTCACAAGATAAATTTGATTTAAAAGCATGGGATACTGCCGACCCTTTATATCAAAATTGGGTTAGTAACAATTTCAAACAATATCTTTTTGGTATAGTTCCAGGCTTCACGATATATTCAAAAAAAATGCTAATTGGAGTGTCTACTAAAATAGGAATTTTTAATGAAAAAAAATTTCAATAGAAGCACACATATTATACTTAACATTAAATTCCCAT
>CAZYIL010000140.1:0-4473 GCA_964646945.1 uncultured Marinoscillum sp.
ATCAATCATTAATATATCAATAGATCTATCAAGTGCAATCCCTAAAGAATTTTGTAAGATATCTGAGAGTGGTATAACAACATCAGAACAAATTGATATTTTAAAGAATTGTGGGTATGATGGTTTTTTAATAGGTGAAAAATTTATGAAGTCTAATGATCCTTCTAAGGCATGTTTAAAATTTATTCAATCTCTTAAATGATTAATTGTAAAATAAAAGTTTGTGGGATAACCAATGAGGTTAATTATAATGATTTGAAAAATTATCCTATAGACTATTTTGGTTTTATATTTTATGATAAATCACCAAGATATTTGCTTGAGTATGATAATATAGAATTTATAAAATCAATAAATAATAAAGTTGGTGTTTTTCTTGATGATGACATAACTAATGTAATAGGATTATGTGAAAAATATAATTTTAAAACTGTTCAACTTCATGGAAATGAGGATCAAGAATATTGTTATAAACTGAAAGCTAATGGTATTAAAATTATAAAAACATTCCTTATAAATTCAAGTGATGACTTAAAAAACATTCATCGTCACAATGAATCTGTTGATTATTTTTTATTTGATTATAAATCAAAGTATTATGGAGGATCTGGAAAGAACTTTGATTGGAGAGTTTTAAATAGTGTGGAAGTTATTAAACCGTTTTTTTTAAGTGGTGGTATTTCATTAGATAATATTGATAATTTAAATATTATAAAAAATAAAAGTAATTTATATGCAATAGACATAAATAGTAATTTTGAAACATTTCCTGGATTTAAAAATATTGATTTAATTGATAAACTTTTTAATAAATTAGACTTATGAATTATAAGATAAATAAGGATGGTTATTATGGAAATTATGGAGGTGCTTACATTCCTGAAATGCTTTACTCAAATATGGATGAATTAAAAAAAAATTATTTATCTATAATGAGTAAAAAATCATTTAATAAAGATTTTAAGTATTATCTCAATAAGTATGTAGGGAGACCTACACCATTATATTATGCAAGTAGACTATCTAAGAAATATAAATCAAAAATATATTTGAAAAGGGAAGATTTATGTCATACTGGTGCTCATAAAATTAACAATACGATCGGTCAAATATTGTTAGCAAAAGAACTTAAAAAATTTAAGATAATTGCAGAGACGGGAGCTGGACAACATGGTGTAGCTACTGCTACAGTTTGTGCTTTGATGGATATGGAATGTATAATTTACATGGGAGAAGTTGATATTTTAAGACAAAGACCAAACGTGGAAAGGATGAAAATACTAGGTGCGGAAGTTAGGTCAGTGACGTCTGGAAGTCAAACATTAAAAGATGCAACAAATGAGGCAATGAGACACTGGATAAATAATCCAAACGATACTCATTATATTATAGGCTCAGTTGTTGGACCTCATCCTTATCCTGATATGGTTGCAAAATTTCAGTCTGTAATATCTGAAGAATTACTATTTCAACTAAAAGAAGTAGAAGGCAGGGAGTATCCAGATTATATTTTAGCATGTGTAGGTGGGGGAAGTAACGCAGCAGGAATTTATTATCATTATTTAGATAACCTCAAAGTCAATTTAGTAGGAGTTGAAGCAGCGGGAATGGGTATAGATTCAAAAAAATCTGCGGCAACAACAAAACTTGGTAAGAAAGGAGTACTTCATGGAAGCAAGACATTACTAATACAAGATCAGAATGGTCAGGTAATTGAACCATATTCTATATCAGCAGGTTTAGACTATCCAGGGATTGGTCCTCTTCATGCGCATTTATATGATTCAAAGAGAGGTATTTATTTAAGTGTTGAAGATGATGATGCTATGAATGCTGGAATAGAGCTTAGTAGGCTAGAGGGTATAATTCCTGCAATAGAGACTGCTCATGCATTTGCAGTATTTGAAAGATTAGATATAAAGGATAAAGTTGTTGTTATTAATTTATCTGGAAGAGGTGATAAAGATCTTGAAACATATATTAAGTGGGGAAAATACTAGTATGAATAGAATTAATAATCTTTTTGCTAAAAAGAAAAAAAATATATTAAGTATTTATTTTACAGCTGGATACCCTCATATAAACGCTACAAAAGAGATAATAAAAACACTTGATGAGTGTGGGGTTGATATGATTGAAGTAGGTATTCCATTTTCTGATCCCATTGCTGATGGCTCAGTTATTCAAGAATCAAATAATTTAGCTATTGAAAATGGAATGAACATATCACTTCTTTTTAAACAATTATCTAACATTAGAAAATTAACTAACATACCAATAATATTGATGGGATATATTAACCCAGTTTACCAGTTTGGTTATCAGAACTTCATTGATCAACTAGTGAGTTGTGGTATAGATGGCGTAATAATTCCCGATCTTCCTTTGGATGATTATATATTAAGTTTTAAACAATCATTTGATAAACATAACTTATCATACATATCTCTAATATGTCCAAATACTTCAGTTGGAAGAATTAACAAAATTGATAATATATCGAAAGGCTTTATTTATGTTGTTTCATCTTCTTCAATAACTGGTAAAAAAAGTAGTTTTTGTGAAGATCAAATTGAATATTTTAATAGAATTAATGGATTAAAACTAATAAACCCTACTGTAATAGGTTTTGGTATATCTGATAAAAAAACTTTTGATAATGCTTGTAAGTATTCTAATGGCGCAATTATTGGAACAAAATTTATTAAGTCAGTATCTAAAAATAATATAAAAGAATCTGTTAAAAAATATATTTCTTCGATTAGATAAAATAATTACTTCTATATAATAATCTTAAAATGGATTATGAGTTTATAATTCTTTAATATCTAAAATGAAAGACAAATTTTCCCAATTGAATGATATGTTATTTTTATTAATTGAAAAAGTTAAATTTTCAAAAAATTTATCCGATTTAATCGGCATAACTTTTAACCTAAGGACATCTTTAATTGAATCATAATCATAAATTCCCCATTGATTTGGAATATTATTAAAGATAACAGTCCATGATTCTTTATTTGGGATTGTAAAAAATGAGTATTCTCCCTTTTTTAGTACACTTTCATATATAAGAATATCTTTACTAATTTTGATTCTGGTAGCTTCATTTGCACCTGTTCTCCAAACTTGATTATAAGGCACTAATTCATCCCAAATCACTCTGTCTCTAACTCTAGGTGAATTATAGTTTATTTCAACATCAACTGAACCAATTTTATTATTAATTTTAACATAAGGAGATGGTTTAGATGTACATGAAATTATAACTATGCATATATATAAAAGTGAAAATGATTTATTTAATTTCATAAGATTAAAACGGTAATTTTTCATTAATGTTTTCTTGATTTTCAGAATTATTACTTCCTTGTTCATATTCTTGGTTGTAATTTTGATTTTCAGATTCAATTTTCCATGCTTGTAAAGAATTGAAATAATTTATTTTACCTTCTTTATTTTTCCATTTTCTGCCTTTAATATTGAAATAAACTTTTATTTGTTCACCTATTGAAATATTATCAATAAGATTACATTTATCTTGAACAAGTTCCATTTTAATAAATTCCGGATAATCTGGATTTTCTATATACTCTAAAACAAACTCTCTTTTTTTAAATGTATCAGTTATTTGGACTGTTTCAAATTTTTCAATTAATTTTCCTTCAATATTTATCATATGTCAAATAAAAAAAAAATATTTCTTATTATATCAATTATTTATATAATTTTTTTAATTTTTATAATTATAGATTTTTCTAGAAGATCAACTTTTCCTTGGCAGAAAAAGAAATCTAATATTGAAAATACATTAAATTTAAAAAAGTCCATTTATTTCTATATCAATTTTGTTTATAATTGATTCTAAATCTCTTATGTTTTCTATAAAATCTAGTTTTGTAACATCTATAATTAATAATCTACTTAGCTTATAATTATCAATCCACTTTTCATAAGAATTGTTTAGATTTTTTAAATATTTTATTTGTATTGACTTTTCAAAGTCTCTATCTCTACTTTCTATGTTATTAACAAGCTTTCCAATATTGTTGTTTCTTAAATATATTATTAAGTCTGGAGCTGGTGTATAATTAATTATCGAATTGAATAATTTAAGATAGTTATCAAATTCTCTTTTTTTTAAAAATCCAGATTTAAAAAGATTTTCTGTAAAAATAACTTTGTCTTCATAAATAGTTCTATCTTGAATTACAGTTTTTCTACTTTTACCTATTCTATGACTTTGTTCAAATCTACTATTTAAAAAAAAAATCTGTAGGTGAAATGACCATTTTTCCATATCATTATAAAAATCAGATAAATAAGGATTGCTATCGACTGATTCCAACTCTAATTTCCAATTATAATGTTTTGATAAAATTTTTGCTAACGAAGTTTTTCCAACCCCTATGTTTCCAGCAATTGCAATATGTTTTAATTTTTTTTTCAATTTAAAAAAATAGATTAGAACTT
>CAZYIL010000141.1:0-4272 GCA_964646945.1 uncultured Marinoscillum sp.
AGAGTAGTTAAAACTTTTTCATTAAATGAATTAATACTTTTAACATTTAGGGAACTCATCAATTTATATCTGTTTTCCATTTCTCTTACCACCCACTTTAAGGCATATACAGCTTTATTAGGATCAGTAACAACAGGGGTTAAAAGATGAGGAATGTCTTCATAAATATTAAGTTCCAACATTTTTGGATCAATCAATATTAATTTGCATTCATTGGGTTTAAATCTAAACAACAAACTTAAAATCATTGTGTTTATGCCAACCGACTTTCCAGAACCAGTCGTTCCTGCAATTAATAAATGAGGCATTTTTTCTAAATCAGTAAAAACTTTTTCACCTGAAATATTTTTTCCAAGGGCAAGGGTTAGGGAGTTGTTTAAATTTTTAAATTTTTCATCATCAACTAAATCTCCAAATAAAACATTCATTCTTTTAGAATTTGGTATTTCTATACCTATACTTGTTTTTCCAGGCTGTGATGAAATTCGAGCGGAAACAGATGACATGGCCCTTGCAATATCATCAGCAAGACTAATAACTTTGCTAGTTTTAATACCAGCGCTAGGCACAAATTCAAATAGCGTTACAATTGGACCACTTTTAAAACTAATTACCTTGCCCTCAACGCCATATTCATAAAGAGTTTCTTCCAATTTTTTTGAAAAGTTTATATTAAGTTTTTCAATTTCCCTATTATAGGTATCTTTCTTAGGGGACTTTAAAAGTATTTCTAAAGATGGAAGTTTATAACTATATATATCCGCCGAATCTTTAACAATATATTCATCATTCCTTTCATTAATTTTAAAAATATTTTTTTGATTTTTTTTAATTGTTGGTTCATTCTTTACAAAGTTTTGATTCAAATATTTTTTTTTTTTACTTTTTATTAATTTTTTTAAGAAAAAAAACTTAGGTTTGAAAAAATTTAAATTAAATATAAATCTAATAGGGGCAAGAACCACTAAAGAATAACTAATAAATTTTAATCTTATATTAAGACTATATATAAGCATTAACAAACCAATGACAAAAACCACAAAACCCAAACTATAAAGAAAGAAGTAATTGTTTGTGTAATTTAAAAAAAGCTGAAATAATAAATTATAAAAAAATATTGGTAATAAACCAAACACAATCTTATCAAAGCTGATTAGTTGTAAGAAAAAATTCACACAAATAATTCCCACTAAAAGAAGAATACTTCTAATTATGAATCTAGCCGAATTAACTCCTAGGATTAATTTCAATCCTGTTATTAAAAAGAATAAAAAAATTAAATAAGAGGCGTGGCCCCAAAAAACTATCATAATACTTGATAATTGAGCCCCAAAGTATCCAAATGCATTTTGAATATTATCCACAAACACAATTTTTTTAAATCCTGGATCTTCCGGACTATATGTGATCAAGCTACCTAATAAAAAAATTGAAAAAATTAAGAAAAAAGAGCCAATTACAAACTTAATAAAAAATAACTTAAAACTACCATATTTAAACATAATATTTGTTTGTAATACATATAGAATAAGGTAATTCGAAGAAAATTATGAAACAAATATCATGTGATGTTTTAATTATTGGGGCAGGCTTAACAGGTCTTGTTACCGCTTATTCTTTATCGCTTTTAGGATATAAAATTATACTGACAGAAAAAAAAAAGATATTAAATAAAAACAAGCCAAACAAGACGAAGGACACCAGAACAACAGCTATTGCTGAAGGGTCTAAAAAATTTTTGGAAGAAATTAATTTATGGAAAAGTTTTTCTTCATATGCTGAGCCAATAAAAAATATAGATGTTATAGACCGATCTCCAAAATCAAAAATAGAATTCTATAATAATTCTTTAGGTAAAAACTTAGGTTATATTGTAAAAAATTCAAATATTAATAAAGTTTTAATTAATATTTTAATTAAAAACAAAAATGTTATTTTTTTTGATGATTTAAATTTAAATGCTATTAAATATTTACCCAACTATACTCAGGGTTATTTTGGTAATTTAAAAATAAATGCAGATTTAATTATTGCTGCAGATGGCAAGCATAGCAAGGTTAGAAGTATATTAAAAACACCCATATATAATAAATACTATAGTGAAAAAGCATTAGTGATTAATTTTATACATTCACAAAATCACAACAATCGAGCCTATGAGTTTTTTTATAAAAATGGACCATTAGCTATTTTGCCAATGCAAAAATCTGGTAAAAATTTTCAAAGCTCTATCGTTTGGTCAAATAAACCAGATTTTTTAGCAGGACTTTTACAATGTGATGAAGCTCTACTTAAAAATATTATTAATGAAAAAGTTATCACTGTGGTAGGGGAGGTTAAAAAAATATTATCCAAACAAATTTTTTCTTTATCCGCACATATTAATTCAAGATTTTATGAAGAAAAAGTTATATATATTGGAGATTCAGCTCATTCAATTCATCCAATAGCAGGGCAGGGGTGGAATTTGGGTCTTCGGGATATAAAAAATTTATTTTACTTAAGTAAAGAACAAATCAATTACGGACTAGAAATTGGAACAAAACAATTTTGCAAAAAATACAATGAACAATGTTATTATGACTCTTTTAGACTCTATCAAATAACGGACAAGCTTAATGGACTCTTTAAATTTGATAATTTGTTAATAAATTTTTTTCGTGGATGTGGTTTTAATATAATTCAAAAAAATAAGATTTTAAAAAAATATATTACAAATTTTGCAATGGGCTCTTTTTAATTAAAGGTCTTTTTTTTGCCAAGATTAACTATATCAATTTCTATAATTGATAACAGTTTCTCACAAAATTCTTCAATATCTGAAATTTCAAGAAGCATCTGTTTATCAATAGAATCAAATGGAGATACCATAGTTATAAATTTTACTAATTGTTCTATTTTTATATTGTTTAATTCGTTATGATCAATATTAATTTTTTTTTCATTTATATATTTTTTGTAAGAACATAATATTTTATTTTTCAAACTATTTTTTAAATTATTTTTTTTTTGAATCTTGTCTTCTAAAATTTTTACCTCCAAGATTCTAAAAGTATACTTTTTATCTACCTCATTTTTTACTATAAAACGATTCAGACCTTCTAAATTAATTAAATACTTACCATCATTGGTTTCATTAAAACTTGTAATTTTTCCAAGACAACCTATTCTAAAAATGTTGCCATCTTTTTTTGATTGTATCATTCCTAATAGTCTTTTCTTAGTAAGAGCATAATCAATCATTTCAATATATCGTTTTTCAAAAATATTTAGTGGTAAATTTGTTTTGGGGAATAATACAGCTCCATTGAGAGGAAAAATTGGTATTAGCATTTACTTAAGAAAACATTATTTGAGAAAGTTTCTTTCTATACTCAATTGTTGCTTCATGAGTGTGTCCCAATGCACTGAAAAGTTCTAAAATTTTATTTTTTATTTTTTCTTTATTTTTTGGATAGTTTTTAATTAGAATATCAAATGTATTTTCATAATCACTATTTGCAAAGTATTTATCTGCAATTTTAAAAATTATACTAAGGTTATTTGGTTTTGAATTTAAATCTAAAAACAAATTTTCAAGCGAAGGACCTTCATTATTTTTTTTTGTAATTTCCAAACGTTTTAATACAGCTTGAATATCAGGATCAGCTGCCGCATCTGAATCAATAGAATTTTTAAATGCCTCAGCCTCCTCATACTCGGCTAATCCAATGAGACAAGACAAATACAACGATATAGCTTTGAATTCTTTTGGATGGTTAGTTATAAAGTCTAACAAAATCTCTTTAGCTGAAGTATAGTTCTTTGTTTTAATTTTTTTTTCTATTGTTTCATAAAATTCTGAAAAATCTTCTTCTAATTTTTCACCAAGAGCTTTTTCAATAAACTCGATAATTTGTTTTTCCGAAATTACTCCCTGAAAGGCATTAACAATTTGTTTTTTTTTAAAAGCAAGAACAGTAGGTATAGATTGAATTCTTAATTGGCTTGCAATTTGCTGATTTTCATCAATATTTATTTTTGCGAGAACAATTTTCTCCTTACCTTTTTTAACGATTTTCTCTAATGAAGGGGTTAGTTGTTTGCAAGGGCCACACCAAGGAGCCCAAAAATCAACTATAATAAGCTTTTCATCACTAGCCTCAACTATTTTTTCATTAAAGTTTGACTCATTTACCTCAATAATATTAGAATTATTATTCATAATGTTTTTATTAACTTATAATCTTTTAATGAAAATATATTAATCTTTTTTTTATTTTCAATCATAAA
>CAZYIL010000142.1:0-4258 GCA_964646945.1 uncultured Marinoscillum sp.
TGTCGTTATAGTATAGGTATAGGTAGTACTGGGTTATAAGGAATGCTGATTCCCAGCTGAGTCCACAATAATTTATACCAACAAATGGAGCTGTATCGATGAATATAGAATCATTCATTGCGTCTATCCAATCGTATATGGTTTTACGGTAGAATGAGTGCATATCGAAATTATATATAAAAGACTCGCTGGTAGCATTTATATCTCCACCATACCCAAATTTTTCTCTTCCTGGACAATCCGATTGAACGCTGATAAGATTACCTAAGAATGTTCTTTCTGTCGCTTCTTGAATAGAATTTAGTAGATCTGAAGAAGAGTTAAAACTATTTTTATTACTCACATTTGAATGTATAAAAAGTCCTTTGATATCTGATATTTTTGGTTTTTTCTTTATCCCAGAAATTTCCATGTAACGGTAGACATGGTAGGTAAATTCAGGGCTATACCACGTGCTTGAATCTTTACCTATAATATAACTATCTGTTTGCCAAGCAACATCTGGGGCTCCGGGTCCACCTGTTCCTCTTTTTTTAATTTGACCTGTAACAGCAGTCATTGGATTAAGTTTTCCATTTTCATAAATTCTTTCACCGAATTTAAAAATAATGGTATCATCCTTTTTTCCCGATAGTTTTATTTTGTATGTACCTGTGAAATTTACACCCATATCAACAATCCAGATGTCTGGTTCTGGAGAATATATTTTATGTGGGGTTATTTCTTTTATTACCTGAACAGGAGGGAAAAATGCTTTTTCCAGTTTTCCACCTGGAGATGGACTTATTTTAGCATTTTCCCATAATTTATCATCATATCCAGCTACATTCCAATGTTCTACTTCTTTATTTGCATCGTAAGCAACTCCTAGGTATACACTGTTTTTTATTATTGGACCTAGTGCGTATTTCCAAGTATTATCTGAAACTATCTCTTCAGACTCTCCATTTTTGTAAGTGATAAGAAGTTTTGAAATAAATTTGGGTTTTCCAACATTTGTCTCTTTTCTTAGATTTATTCTTCCCCACATTTTAAGTGGTAAAGGATTGTAAAATCCATTCCCTAGAGATACGCCTATACAATTATTTCCATTTTTAACATATGAAGTAACATCGTACTCGCTATAGTATATTTTTTTTTTGTAATCTGTCCAAGCAGGATCCAATACGTTTTTTCCTACTCTTTTTTTATTTATTGAGGCAATGTAATAGCCAGCAGAAGTAATATATAATTTTGCTGATTTAATAGGATTGTTTATAATAAATTCCTTTCGAAATAGTGGTGCGGGCTCATCTAAGTAAAACAAAGAGTCAGCGATTGGTAATTTTCTCTTGTCTTGAATCCATTTTTCATTGCCACCACCAAATTTAATTTCTTCTTCTTTTTTTACTTCAGAGCAAGAAAATACGATAATAGCAAGTACAAAAAAAAGTTTTTTAATATGATTCATTAAATAAATTTTTTAACCAAGAATATAATTTATTATTGTGACAATAATGAAACCTGATAATGATAATATAGTTGTCATTCCTGTCCAAGAATAAAATGTTTCTTTTTCGGAAGTTCTTAAATATTGGTTTACAAGCCAGAATCCACTATCATTAACATGAGAAGTAGCCGAAGCTCCTGCTGCAATTGAGATTACAATACACGCCAAGTCAAGATTAGAAGTAGTAGAAATTATTAATGGAGAAACCAAACTTGCCGCGGTTATCATTGCTACAGTTGAAGATCCTTGAAATATACGAATTAAAAAAGCTACAAGATAGGAGAATAATAATATTGAAAATCCTGATTCATTGAGTGATTTTGCAATCATTTCACCTGTACCAGTGCTTACCAAAAATTCTTTTAACACGCCTCCCGCCCCTGTAATTAATATTATGCTTCCGGCAGGAATTAAAGATTTTCTTGAAATATCAAGCAATTGAGTTTTTGTAAATCCTTGTTTTATACCTAAGATGTACCATGCAAGAATATTTGCAAGTAGAAGAGCACAAAATGGGTGTCCAATTAACTGGATTGAACTTTTTACAATTCCATTATTAATGATAATTAATTCATACTGAACAATCGTATTTATAAGGATAAGAATTAGGGGTAACAAAATGATGATCAAAATAATGTTAACACTAGGCATCGAATTTTTTGAATTGTGATCAACCTTATCCGTACTTGGTGGAGCTGAAATAAAAATTCTTTTAGAAATAAATTTACCAAATAACACACCACTTATCATAACGGTAGGAATGCCTACAATGAAACCTATGTAAATAACCCATCCTAAATTTGCACCAATAATTTGTGCTACTGCAATAGGACCTGGAGTTGGTGGTATAAAGGCGTGAGTTGTTGCTAATCCAGCAAGAAGAGGCATTGCAAATAGTAGAAGTGATTTTCCAGTTTGCTTCTGTAATGCATAAATTATTGGAATTAAGATGATAAAAGCCACATCAAAAAAAACAGGAATAGCTATCAGAAATCCAGAAAAAGCCATCGCTAAAGGAGCTTGATTTATTCCCAATTTTTTTATCATATATTTTGTGATTACTATAGCACCTCCCGAATGTTCCAAAATAGCTCCCAATAAAGCACCGAGTCCTACAACAACAGCTATGAAACCAAGAGTATTTGCCATTCCTGTCTGTATATTTGATATAATTTGATCTGAATCTAAATCTGCAAAAATTCCTAAAATTATACTTGAAGTAAGCAGTGCTATAAAAGGATGAAACTTCAATTTCACAATCATAAAAAGAAGAAGAGAAATACATAATATTACAGCAACAATTAACTCATAGTTTATCATATAATATCATTTATAAATTTATTTGTCTAAAATGTTTTTTTTTATCACTCCAATAATTTCTTCTGGTTCCAATGAAATATCTATACGTAATGAATTTTTTGGTATTTCTAATGTTCTAAGTTGTGAATTAAGAAGGGAAATAGACATAAAATGATTTTTTCTTTTACTTAAACGCTCTTTAATTTGAGCATGGCTTCCATGTAAATAAACAAATTTTACCTTTTCTTTTATCTTCTTAGTTAAAATATTTCTGTAGGATTTTTTTAGAGAGGAACAAGAAAGTACACATTTTTTATTTGTTAATGATTTTGTAAGCAAAAAGTTTAGTTTTCTCAGCCACTCCAATCGATCACTGTCTTGAAGAGCGATACCTGAAGATAATTTTATCTTATTTTCCTTTGAATGATAGTCGTCTCCTTCTATAAATGTTGCTTTCATTTTATCTGAAAGTAGTTTTCCAACTGTGCTTTTTCCAGATCCAGAAACACCCATTATAATAATCGCCAAATTCATTAACCATCAAAAGTAGCAGATTATAAGATGTTCGTACAATAAACAGTATCTTTTATTTGACTTTTGTTATTTCAATAGAAAATATATTTAATATATTTATTACTTAAACAACCTTAACTAAATCTTCAAATAATATGAAAAGTAAACTATTATTACTTCTATCAACCGCTATCTTTATTTTCTCATTTGATTCATACTCATTGTCTATTAAAGATAGTATAATTAGCAATTTAAAGTGGAGAAGCATTGGGCCGGATAGAGGTGGTAGATCTATTGCTGTAGCAGGATCTTCGTCAAGAATAAATGAGTACTATTTTGGAGCTGTTGGAGGTGGATTATGGAAAACTGTTGATGGTGGACAAACATGGAATCCAGTAACAGATGGTCAAATTAGAAGTTCTTCGGTAGGTGCTGTTGCTGTTTCAAATTCACATCCTGATGTCGTTTATATTGGCATGGGGGAAACAGAATTAAGAGGAAATATCATGCAGGGAGACGGAGTTTATAAATCCATCGATGCTGGAAAAACCTGGAAACATCTTGGTTTAGAAGAAACCCATGCTATATCAAAAATAAGAGTTCACCCAACCAATCCAGATATTGTTTACGTTGCAGCTCTAGGACACCCGTATGGTGAAAATCCTGAAAGGGGAGTATTTAAATCTATTGATGGAGGAAAGAGCTGGAAAAAAATTCTGTTTAAAAGCACAAAGGCTGGTGATTTAATTATAGATGCTAATAATCCAGATGTTATTTATGCTACGATATGGCAAGTATATAGAACGCCCTATAAAATGCTTGGTGGAGGTCCAGATTGTGGAATATATAAGTCAACAGATGGAGGTAAATCTTGGAGTGATATTTCAGAAAACCCAGGACTTCCAAGTAGACCATTAGGAAAAATCGGCATAACAGTTTCACCTGCTAATTCAAATA
>CAZYIL010000143.1:0-4177 GCA_964646945.1 uncultured Marinoscillum sp.
ATGCAAGTTCTTGACAGTCTGTATTTAAACTAAGATAAGTTATTCCAAAATCACAGTGTAACAAATCCCCTGGAAGTATAATATCAAATTTTGATTTACCATCAAATGCATATAAATCACTATCTTCATTTCTTTGAACATCAACAGTTGGATGAAACCATGTTTTTAGTCCTAAATTTTTGACTTTTTCCCTCATCCACCATACTACATCATCGGTTGTTGTAACTCCAGGAGTAATAACTTTCGTAGAAAAAGCTTCTTTAATTATATCATGAGTAATTTCTACGAGTTGATCATAAATCACCATTTCTTTCTTTGTTCTTGTCTCAATCCATCTAATTCCGAGTTTTTCAGAAGAAACAACTCGATTTGCCATTTTTTGAGAAATGTTTTTCATAAATAATTCATAATCCGTCTTAACAATTCCATCAACAAGTGCAAAATGTTCTGAGAAGTTAATTCCTATTTTTTCTGGATTTTTGCTTTCTATAAATTTTGAAAGTGCTTTCCACTGATCGGGTTCTTTTTCTTTGTTCCATACAGATGGTATATTTTTTCCAAAACTATATCTGGCAATGGCTACTTTTTCAACTTTATTATTTTTATTATCATGATAAAAGGCTAGAATAGTTCTTCTTCTCGCATTTAACCATGTAGGAGGAAGTAAAGTTTTAATTATAGGATCTTCGTTATATTCCCTAGTAATCAAAATCCACATATCAATTCCAGTTTCATCCATTAACTTAGGTAAAAGATTATCAAATCTATCTTTTTGTATTTCTTCAATAACTTTGGCTCTTTCTCTTAAATCAAGAATATCTTGTGATTGAATTTGATATGCAATTAACAGTAATACAATTAAATTAATTATCTTCATGTCTTGTAATTTATATTAAAATAGAATTTATAAATTTTTCAATTTTTATCATAGTGAAAAATCTAAATAATAATTACTGGAAACAAAATTTAAGATATGTTTTTTTGTTGTTATCAATTTGGTTTTTGGTTTCTTTTGGTTTTTCAATTTTCTTTAAAGAATACCTAGATACTATATCAGTAGGAGGATTTAAATTAGGTTTTTGGTTTGCTCAACAAGGATCAATGTATGTTTTCGTAGTCTTAATTTTTATTTATGTTTTTCTTATAAATAAGCTTGATAAAAAGCATGGTTTTGATAAAAAATAAATAAAACTATGGATGTGCAATTATGGACTTATATAATAGTAGGAATAACTTTTCTAATATATATCTCTATTGCAATTTTGTCTAGAGCTTCATCAACAAATGATTTCTATATTGCAGGAAAGGAAGTATCTCCTTTAGCAAATGGAATGGCTACAGCAGCAGATTGGATGTCAGCAGCTTCATTTATATCAATGGCTGGAATAATAGCATTTTCAGGTTATGATGGTTCAGTATATCTTATGGGTTGGACCGGTGGATATGTATTATTAGCTCTTCTTCTTGCTCCATATCTCAGAAAATTTGGAAAATTTACTGTACCTGATTTTATTGGTGAGAGATATTATTCAAATAATGCAAGGTTAGTAGCTGTTTTTTGTGCTTTAATAATTTCATTTACATATGTTGCTGGTCAGATGAGAGGAGTGGGAATTGTTTTTTCTAGATTTTTAGAGATACCGATTGAGTCTGGTGTAATTGTTGGAATGGTAATTGTATTATTTTATGCTGTTTTAGGTGGAATGAAGGGTATAACATATACGCAAGTAGCTCAATACTGTATATTAATATTTGCATTTATGGTTCCTGCATTTTTTATATCTTTTCAGATGACAGGAATTATTATTCCTCAAATTGGAATGGGATCAACCCTTAATGACGGTTCAGGAATATACTTATTAGATAAATTGGATATGTTATCAAAAGATTTAGGTTTTGATGAATATACTAGTGGTTCCAAATCAATTATTGATATATTTTGTATAACTATGGCATTAATGGTTGGTACAGCAGGGTTACCTCATGTAATTGTAAGATTTTTTACTGTTAAGAAAGTTAAAGATGCTAGGAAATCAGTTGGACTAGCTTTATTATTTATTACAATATTGTATACCACTGCACCAGCTGTTTCAGTTTTTTCAAAGCTAAACCTAATGAAGACAGTAAGTAATAAGGAATATAATAGCATGCCAGAATGGTTTAAAAATTGGGAAAAAACTGGCCTAATTATTTTTGAAGACAAGAATCAGGATGGTATTATTAATTATCTTAATTCTTCTGAAAATGAATTAAAAATTGATAACGACATAATGGTTTTAGCAAATCCTGAAATTGCTAATTTACCTGCTTGGATAATCGCTTTAGTAGCTGCAGGGGGTCTTGCTGCTGCATTATCTACCGCAGCAGGACTTTTACTTGTTATATCAACATCTATATCAAATGATTTAGTTAAAAAAATTTTTTTTCCAAATATTAGTCATAAAAAAGAATTATTAATAGCTAGAATGTCAGCTTTTTTTGCAGTTCTTATAGCAGGGTATTTTGGTTATAATCCTCCGGGATTTGTTGCGGCAGTTGTTGCTCTAGCATTTGGTCTTGCTGCTGCTTCTTTTTTCCCAGCAATTATATTAGGAATATTTTCAAAAAGAATAAATAAGGAAGGAGCAATAAGTGGGATGTTAGTTGGTATAACTCTTATGATCTTTTATATGATGAAATTTAAATTAGGCTGGCTTGGTGATATTCCTCCAAAATCAGAGTGGTGGTTTGGAATTTCCCCAGAGGGATTTGGTTCAGTTGCTATGATATGTAATTTTATTGTTTCAATAATTGTTTCAAGATTAACTAATCCCCCTCCTGAAAATATTTCAGAGTTAGTTGAAAAAATAAGAATTCCTGAATAATTATTTTATTCTATTAATTTTTAATTAAATCAATTTTATCTTTTATTTTTTTTATTTCTTTAGGTCCAACTCTACAACAACCTCCCAAGATGTCTACGCCTAGATTTAACCATTCATCAATATAAGATTCAAAAGTTCTATTATTGTTGCCAATCCAATTTTTATTTTTTCCATCGTATATTTCTCCTGAATTCGGATATATTATTATTTTTTTATTTTTCAATTTTCTCTTTAATATACTTATCAAATTAGATATGTATTTTGGAGATGTACAATTAACTCCAACACCAAAAATTTTAGAATGATTATTTAAATACTCACAGCATTTTTCTAATTTGGTTCCATCACTTATTTCTTTTTCATTTTTACAACTGAATGAAATCCAACTTTGTTTTTTCGTTCCTTTTAGGATTTTTGCAATAACTTTTGCTTCTTTATAGCTAGGGATTGTTTCAAAAGCTAGAATGTCTGCATTGGAAGAATCTAAAAGATCAATTTTTTTTTTATAAAAGTTAAAAATATATTCTTTGCTTATATTATAATTACCTACATATTCAGAGCCGTCTGCTAAATAGGATCCATATGGTCCAATACTTGCAGCAATAATTATCTTATTATCATAATTATTCTTTATCTCCTCAAGTATTTCTACAGATTTTAAGATTATATTTTTAGATTGAATTTCAGTATAACCTCTTTTTTTTAGTGATTTGAAAGATGCTTGATAACTAGATGTAGTGATTATTTGTGCTCCTGAATCTATATAATTTATGTGAACTTCACTAATTAATTCGGGTTTTGAAATCAATAATTCTGCAGTCCACAAATTAGTATTCATCAGTTTTTTTTTTTCTTCTAATGGAAAGGATAAACCTCCATCTAAGACAGCAGGGAAATTGATTTTCATAAAATATATTATTTTGAATTAGCAATTAGATATTTTGTTTCTTTTTTCATTTCTTCTACTTGTACTACATGAAAATTGATGTAGTTAGGGTGGAGAATTAATAAATTCATACTTGAAATTTTTTTATCATAGTTTTTTTCTAAAATATATTTATAAATATTTTGTTGAAGCGTATACTTCACATAATCTGTTGAGCTGAGGTGACTCAACCCTTTCATCCCATTTTCAAAAGGATTTTTATTATCTACAGTTCCATCTTTTTTTATTATATTTTTGCTTCTTTTCCAGTCAAAAATAAATAATTCACCTCCTTTTTTTTCATATACCATGTCTATTGTACCTGCTATTAAATACTCCTCATCAAATATTTTCCATTCAGTTCTATATGGCTTATATTTATCAAGAA
>CAZYIL010000144.1:0-3978 GCA_964646945.1 uncultured Marinoscillum sp.
ACTTAAAATAGATGAATTAATTTTTTTCTTAAATGCAATAAAAGGGCTTATATTAAAAGAAGATTTTGGACCCAGCTCATCATCTGTAATATTAATTCCAAAAGATAATTTTTTATATTTATTATTTAATGCAACAGTTAGAAGCTTAGAAATAGGCGCACTTCCTCCAAGATTATTAGGTGACTGTTTATATCCTGTCCATTGATTTCTATAAATTGCTGTTACATAATTTTTTTCTTCTAAAGAAGCTAAACTTGTATTTATCACTATTGGATTAAATGAATAACTGCTAAAATAGGGATCTTGTTGAGAATAAGAAAAAAATGCTATAAAAGAAAATAATACAGAAAGTAAGAAATGCTTATTCATCATTTTATTAAACATATTTTTTGATAAATATAATCTAAATGAAAAACTAATCGAAACAGTTTGATTTCTTAATTCTTAATTTTATTAGATGCTTTAACGTATAATTCAACAGCTCTGACCATAGATGGGGCTATTGGTAAAGGAGCTTTTATATCTAAAATAAGATTAGATTTACTAATCGCTTTTGCTGTCGTTGGACCAAAACCTGCTATTCTAGTATTATTTTGTTTAAAGTCTGGAAAGTTTTCAAAAAGAGAATGAATACCAGTAGGGCTGTAAAAAACAATCAAATCATAAAATACATTTTTTAAATCAGATAAATCACTTGGAATAGTATTATAAATAATCGCCTCTGAAAAATCTAAATTATTTTTCTCAAGAAAACTAGAAATCAATTTTTTTCTCTTAGCTGAACAAGGAAATAAAAATTTTTCGTCTGGAAATTTTTTTACTGTTTCTTTGATTGTTTCTAAAAGCTCAAGAGGAGTTCTATTCCCAACAAAAATTTTTCTTTTTCTTATAACTATATACTTCTGTAAATAATTTGCGGTTTGTTCTGATACACAAAAATATTTCATGTCTGTTGGGATATTGACCTTCAAGCTTTCAGCTAATTTAAAAAAATAGTCAACAGCATTTCTGCTAGTAAATATAATAGCAGTATGCTCTAAAATATTTATTTTTTGTTTCCTAAATTCTTTCGGACTCACTGGATCTAATTTTTCAAATGGTCTAAAGTCTATTTTTAGATTATACTTTTCAGATAACTTATAAAAAGGAGACTTGTCATCCTTAGAAGGTCTAGGTTGAGATACTAAAATTGTTTCTACTTTTTTTAATCTTTTCTTAATGTATTTAATTTCGGTCATAGTTTATTTAAAAAAATGAGGCACAAATTTATAAAATAAATTTTAATTCTACAGAAACAAAGTAAATTGAACAGATTATTCTATGAGTAGAAAATAGAAACTTTTTAATTGATCATACCCTAAAATTAATGTCATGAATGATATAAACAGTTCAGAAATTAATATATAGATTATCAATCTAAAATCATTTACATAATGGGTTTTCCTGATTCTAAGATAAAAATATATAGATTTATATATTACAATTAAGTAACGATTTATTTCAAATAGCCATTGTGAAAATTCAAAATCAACTAGTATGTAAGCAAGGAAGAATATTATAATATTAACAAAGGAGAAAAAAATTGTTATTCTTAAAAAATCAAATGAAATAATGTCAATAATCTTTTCTTTTAACTTAAATATCTTTCCAAGAATTAAAAATATCCAAAGTCTGATATAAGTATAGATCATCAAAAGAAAAGCAAGTGTTAACCATGTGAAAAACTCTGAAATACCATAGTCACCAAAATACTTACTTAAGTATACATCTTTTTCTATATAAGTAGCAGAAAGTGATAAAACAAGCGAGATAATTACTATGGGAATTACTGTGGTGATAGTATAAATGCTTTTTCTATAGAAAAAATCATCACCTAATTGATTAAAATAAAAAAATTTAGCGTCCGTATATTTAGCATAAAATTTGAAGAAATTTTGTTTATAATAAATAGTTAATAAACAAATAATGATTATCATTAATAATAAAATATCATAATCATAGATAGATTTTAACTTAATATTAAAATCAAAATCTATTGTATCTTGAATTAAATGGCTGGTATATATATCCATATTCCTTTTTGTAAAAAAAAATGTCACTATTGTGATTTTTATTTTACTATTAATCACAAAAATATAATCAAATTAATTGACGCAATTAAGTTAGAGATAGAATTAAGAAAAAAATTTTTCACAAAAAATAAAATTGATACAATATATTTTGGTGGAGGCACACCATCGATGATCAATCCGGATTTAATAGGAGAGATAATTAAATCAATATTTTTGAGATTTAAGGTATCAAAAAAAATTGAGATTACTCTTGAATCAAATCCTGATGATATAAATGAAAAAAATATATTAGAATGGAAAAAATTTGGAGTTAATAGAATCAGCCTTGGGATTCAAACATTAAATAATGAATCTTTAAAATTTATTAATAGAAATCACAACAGATCCACAAGCTTAAATGCAATAAAAATGCTATCCGATAATTTTAACAACTATTCTGTTGATTTGATGTACGGCATTCCAAAAAGTTCTTTGAATATATTTAAAAAGGACTTAAATGAAATCATAAAATATAACCCACCTCATATTTCAGCATATAATATGACGATTGAAAAACGTACCGTTTTCTCACATTGGGTAAAAAAAGGAATTATTAAAGTTCAAAATGAAAATGAAATAATCAATCAGTTTCTATACTTGACAAAATTTATAAAAATAAAAAAATACATTCATTATGAAATATCAAATTTTTGTAAACCTGGATTTTCTTCAAAACATAATACCGGTTATTGGAAAAGAAACAAATATCTTGGTTTGGGTCCTAGCGCTCATTCATTTGATGGTAAATCAAGAAGCTGGAACATATCAAATAATAAGAAATACATATCGTCCATTAACAAAAAAGTTTTATTGAATTCTGAAGAAAAATTGTCTCAGAAAATGTTAATTAATGAAGTCATAATGACTGGTGTTAGGACTATGTGGGGAATAGACAATAATTATTTGACTTCTAATTTAAAATATGATATCCTTAAAAGGCAAAAATTAATGATTCAAAAATTAATCAAAGAAAAACTGATAATAGTAAATAAAGCAAAAATTATTACTACTAAAAAGGGAGCTTTATTAAGTAACTATATCTCAGAAAAACTATTTGTCTAAATCAAGTTCTTTTTTTAGAAAATAACTAGTATAGCTTTGTATGTTACCTATAATTTTTTCAGGAGAACCTTCAGCTATTATTTTCCCGCCTTTTTCTCCACCTTCTGGACCTAAATCAATAATATAATCTGAAACCTTGATGATATCCATATTATGTTCAATAATTATAACACTATTTCCTTTATCAATAAGTTGATTTAAAATTTTTAATAGATTTTCTATGTCTTTAAAATGGAGACCTGTTGTAGGTTCATCTAAAAGATATAATGTTTTTCCTGTCTCCTTTTGATTTAATTGTGTGGCTAACTTTATTCTTTGTGCTTCTCCTCCAGAAAAGGTGGTCGCATATTGTCCTAATGAAATATAGCCTAATCCTACATCCAACAAAGATTCTAATTTCTTAACTATCTTAGGTTGTTTATCAAAAAATTTATAGGCTTCTTCAACAGTCATATTTAAAACATCAGAAATAGATTTTTGTTTAAATCTCACTTCTAGAGTTTCCGTTTTATATCTATTGCCATAGCAGCAGTCACATTCAACTTTTACATTAGGTAAAAAATCCATTTCTATTAATTTAATTCCTGCTCCTCTACAAGTTTCACATCTTCCTCCCTTTACATTAAAAGAAAAAATTCCAGGTTTAAATCCTCTAATTTTAGATTCTAATAATTGAGAAAATAAATGTCTTATATCGGAAAAAACACCAGTGTATGTAGCTGGGTTAGATCTTGGTGTTCTTCCAATAGGTGATTGGTCTACTTCAATTATTTTATCTATAAATTTAATTCCTGAATTCGATTGA
>CAZYIL010000145.1:0-3960 GCA_964646945.1 uncultured Marinoscillum sp.
TATCTGAAGAATCTGGAGGAGTAGTTTCAGCTGTATAAACAAAGTTTCCATCTAATAATTTTTTGTGAAGTGTACTTTGATAATCCATAATTTACTATCTCATTATTTATAATTATTTGATACAAAATAAGCAGATACCAGAAAATTATTAAATAATTTTAAAAATTTAAAATATTAAACATTATCTAATTTAAAATTTATAAATTAACAACTATGAAAATTTTTATCTAATAGTATCATTTTCATGGTAAAATCAAATTGATTAGAGAAAATTAATTATGATTATATATTACTCATTTTAATTTTAAAATTAATTGATTAATGTAAATTAAAAAAAATATGTTGAATTATGTATAATATAGGTCTGATAGGTTGTGGTAAGTGGTCTGATGTGGTTATAGCAAATATAAATGAAAATCATCATTTTAATTTAAAATCTATTACATGTAGAAATTTTAAAAAAATTAAAAAAGATTTCTCAAATTTTTATATCTTTCACGATTATAAATCTATGATTGATTCAAACATAATTGATTGCGTTTATATCGCAGCTGATCCCGAAACAAATAAAAATGTTTTTGACTACGTTAAAAATAGAAAAATGCCTTTGATTTTAGAAAAACCTTTAGCAAAAACTTTGATTGAGTCTGAAGAAATTAAAAATTTTTTAATCAAAGATAAGTTTCCTGTTTTTATTAATTTACCAAATATTTATTCTAAGAATTTCCTATCAACTAAAAAATTTTTTAATAAAAATAAAAGTCAAATAGATAAAATAATTTTTTATGAAGGAGGGTTTGGTCCATTTAGAAAAAATATAAACCCAATTTGGGATTGGGGAACGCATTCTTTGCCATTTATACTTAAGTTATTTGCACATGAGAAGTTGATTAAAATAAAAAAAACAGAAATAAAAAAAAATAAGTCTTATAGTAATGGATTAGTGTGTAGAATTGATCTTCTATTTTATTCAGGTATTAAAGTAAAAATTATTGTAGGTAATTTGTTTAAAAATAAAATAAGAAAATTAAAAATTTTATTAAAAAATAATAGTTTTTTTGAAAATGATATGATTAATGGTAATATTTTTATTGATAATGTCTTAATCAATGAAAGTAATTTCAACCCATTTCAATTATTGTTAGATCGTTTTTATTTTAGCATTAAAAATGGCTACATAGAGGAAGATTTTAATAACATCAAAATTTCTTCGAATTCAATCAAAATTCTTGAAAGTTTTTATAATTGCTAGACAATTAACAAATAATTTATATAAATTGAAAAAATTAAATAGTTATAATTGTTTTACTTTTTAATTTTCTACAAAATAAAATATTTCAAAAATATATAATGGAAAATTTGTATATTCTATCAATAAATTATGTTTTACTTTCTTTTGTTTTTTTAACTTCTATATTAGGATATGGAAAATTAGCTAATAATTTTATTTTAAAAAAATATTTTTTTTTAAATTATAAAAATTTTTTATTTATTGCTGGTTTAGTTTTTATAGGTTTGTTTTCAATACCAATAAATTTTTTTTATCCATTAAATAATTCTTTTTCTTTAATTATTATTTCTTTGGGTACTATAATTTATTTATACTATTTATATCGAGATAAAAATTTTATCAATGAATCAATCTTTTTATTTGTTATTGTTTTATTATCTTATTTCTTTTCTTTTTTTTCAGGATTAAGTGATGATTTTGAATATCATTTTTTAACCATAAATAATTTTAAACAATTAGTTTTATTTGAGACCGTGCATAATGGAAGTGTTAGTTATAATTCCCATTGGCTTTTTCTTAACTCAATTTTCTACTTAAGTTTTTTTAAAGCTTCTTTATTTATTTTAACTTCACTTCTATATAGCATTACTATTTATGATTTTTTTTCTAATTATAAGAAATTTTTACAAAAAAATTTATTTTTTCTAGGTTTTTATATATCTTTTGTTTTAGTTTTTTTATTAGGAGTATTAAATATCTATAAAGATTTTGGAACTGATGTTCCTGGGGTGATAATTTGTATATATATTTTCATATTTTATGCTGAAATTATTTTATATAAAAGTTTTAAGTTAAATCTAAATACATTAATTCTAATTATACTTTTTGCTAATTTTGCTATTACAATTAAAATTACAAATTCTTTAATATACTTATTTATATTAATTTTATTTTTTATATTTGATAATAAAAATAAAATTTTTCCAATAATTTTATTAGCCTTTATACCCTTATCTTTTTGGATATTCCAAAATATTTCTATTAGTGATTGTTTGATTTGGCCAATAAGTTTTCTTTGTTTTTCAAATATTGAAGCAGCAGAAAGAGAATTACGTGTGATCGAATCTTTTGCCAAAGGCGACATAATGGGTAGCATGCATACCAATGGTTTTGCTTGGATATTAATCTGGTTTAAGAATCATTTTTATAAATTAGTTGAAACATATCTTCTTTATTTTATTATTTTGTTTACTCCAATAATTTATTTTAATTTAAAATATGGATTAAATATTATTTCACTATTTATAAAATTATTATCGAAAGATAATATTAAGAAATTTTATTTGTTTTTTTTACCAATTATTTTATCAAACATTATTTGGTTTTTTTATGCACCCGCTTATAGGTTTGGTATATTTTATAATTTAACAGCTTTAATAATGCTATTAATTCCATTTTGGACAAAAATCTATGCAGTTAATAAATATAAAACGGTTAATATTATTAAAATTATTATATTAATAGTTTTAATATTATTTATTTATGAAAATATTTTTAAATATAACTGGTATATTAATAAATATGGATTTATTTGGCCTCCAATAATTAATAATGAATTGATTATGAATTAAATTTTGTAAAGTCATTTTTAATTTAATTTTTATCTTATAAAACTTTCATTAACCTTTTTTGAATCACTTATATTTTAGCTTTTGATCTAATAAGGCAACAATAAAAGGCTGGTCATCATACGTGGTTTTGTTGATATGTTTCGGGGAATTTTAACAGTAACATCTTCAACTTTAGGTATAATGATGGAAAAGAAATATTAAGTTAATTATTTTATTCTTTTTAAACTAAATTCTAATAATTCTTTTAAAAAGGAAAATTTTTTAAAATAAAAATTATTTTCTTTTACGAATTTATTTATTTCATCATTACAAAAAGATACAACATTTTTTTTTCCAATTAAGTTAAGTAAAGTACTTTTACCTTGTTTTTTGTCTTTGCCAGGTGTCTTTCCAATCAAATTAAATGATTTTGTTTCATCAATAATATCATCAGTCATTTGAAATACTAAACCGAACAATGAACCATACCTTTGATGAAATTTAATAATTTCTTTTGAATGATTTGTTAAAATAAAAGGGGAACTAAAAGAAAATTCAAAAAGAGAACCTGTTTTAAGTTTATACATATTAAGAATTTTTTCTACATTATTTTTTTTGTTTTCATATAACAAATCAAGTGATTGACCTGCTGCTAAACCTTGGTGTCCTAAACATTTTGCAAGATAATTAACTAATTGAATTCTTTTTTCTGGATTACTATGAGTTAAGTTACTTGATAGAATTTCAAAAGCAAAATCATGAAGTGCATCTCCAGCTAAAATAGCAGTTGCTTCATCAAATTTTTTATGTGTGCTTAATTTTCCTCTTCTATAATCATCATTATCCATACTAGGTAAATCATCATGAATTAGAGAATAAGAATGTATACTTTCAATAGCGCTAGCTATTCTTAAATATTGAGTTTTTCTTGCTTTTGCAATTTTAGCAGCTTGACTAACTAAAAAAGGCCTAATTCTTTTTCCTCCATTGATAGATCCATAAATCATTGCTTTTGATAGAATCGAACTACTCAGATTATCTTTAAGTATATTAAAAAAAAAATTATTAAATTAAATTTTATTTTAATTTATTATGTTATTTATTATAATTTAAGATTTT
>CAZYIL010000146.1:0-3956 GCA_964646945.1 uncultured Marinoscillum sp.
CATAGCTCAGTTGGTTAGAGCACCCGGCTCATAACCGGTAGGTCCCAGGTTCAAGCCCTGGTGGGCCCACAAAAAAATATTATTATTCTAATTAATTTAGAATATCTTTTTTTAATTTATATTTTTAATTCTTTCTTTATCTGATTTACCCATTTATCAATTCTCTCATCAGTCATCTCTTGTTGATTATCTTCATCAAGCACTAGTCCATAAAATTTATCATTTGATGCAACACCAAGTGATTCATCAAAATCGTATCCATCCTGAGACCAATAACCAAAAATATTACCACCATTCTTTAATACTATCTCTCCAAGAATACCTATTCCATCGACAAAAGTATCTGGGTAACCTAACTGATCTCCTAAACCAAAAAAAGCTACTTTGATACCAGAAAAGTTGATTTTTTTAAACTTTGGAAAGAAGTAATCCCAGTCACTTTGAAGCTCACCAACATGCCAAGTTGGTACCCCCATTAAAATTATATCATATTTTAAAAAATCATCAGGAACTATATTATTTACCTCCAGTAAATCAACTTTTTCTGAACCTATTTTTTCGCTTAAGACATTTGCGACAAAATCTGTTGTACCAGTATCAGAACCAAAAATAATTGCAATTTTATTTTTTGACATCCATTGAAATTTTAATCCATCTTTATACCTAAAAAGTGATTAACACCTATAGGTATTGGATTTCCAGATGATCTTCTAAATGTTACTATTTGACCAATATGATATAGTGAATCAGAAATCGGACCATGAAATAAATTATAGAGATCATAAGATTGTTTGCCGAAAATTATTTTATTATTTTGGAAATCATTTTCTGAAAAGTTATCAAGTAACATAATAGTGTTCTTTAATAAATCTAAAGTAGCTTTTCTTAATTCATCATAGGTTAAATCAGGATAAGATTTAGATCTAGTAATCTCTTTATTATGAAACCCATTATGGATCATAATTGATAAGCCATAAATATGCTCTAACGTTTCTCTTGTATTTATTCCAGTCTCTGAAGGTTTATATTTCAAATCTTCATCTCTTAAACCCTCAGTAGCCCAATAATATCTAAATCCAACACTGTGAATAAATCTAGATACTATTGCTTTATTTGAATAATTTTCATCAAACTTCTTAATCTCATAGAAATAGTTTCTTTCTTGTTTTTCCATATTAAAATTTAAAAAAAATAATATTAAAAACAGATTCATTTCACTTGAGATTTAATATGAATATCCCTTTGAGGAAAAGGAATAACAACATTATTTTTCTTAAACTTACCAAAAACAGCAAAATATATTTCGCTTTTTATAATTTCTGGTTTATCTACATGAGAAGATGTCCATACACCTAAACTAAAGTTTAAAGCACTGTCACCAAATCCTTCAAAAAATATTTTAGGTTTAGGTTCTTTATGAACATTTGGGTTTTCATCAGCCACTTCCATTAATAACTGTCTTATTTTTTCAGGATCTTCACCATAACTAACTCCTATAGGAAATCTAAACCTTACAACTCTACTGTTATGACTCCAATTAATAACTTTGCTAGAAATAAATTCTGAATTTGGTACAATTATAGAAATGTTATCATTTGTAATAATTGTTGTAGATCTTAAAGAAATATTTGTCACATCACCAGTAACTTCACCAACCTCAACCCTATCACCGACTTTAATAGGCTCCTCAATCAAAATAGTAAGGCCACTTATTAGATTATCAGTAACTTTTTGAAATCCAAAACCAATACCAACACCTAAGGCACCTGCTAATAAGCTTAATGCGCTTAAATCAATACCTACAGCCTGTATAATGATTATTGTTCCTATAAGTAAAATAAATACTCTTACAGAATTAGCTATTGTCTCTCTAAAACTTTTTTTAAGTTTAGACCTAACTAAGATTTTATGAAGTAAAATTTTTCTAACTTTTTTTGAAGCAAAAATTAGAATATAGAAACTAAGAAAAAATATTATAATTGTTCCAATGTTAATTTCCGATTCTCCAATTTTAAAAATAGGTTTATTAAATAATTGAAGAACATCAGATATTAAACCTTGAATCTGAAGAAAAATATCTAGAAAAAAATCTATCATAATTGTTGCGAATTTAACAATTATTAAACAAAAAATATTAAAATTTAAAAAAGGTCATCAATTTTATTCTTTTTAATTGATTGATAAGCAACCAATGAACAAATTCTTACAATGCTTAATAAATTAGAAAATCTATCGTCATTAGTATACCCTTTTTTGTATCTAAAATATATTTGTTGTACAATCACTGAAATTTTAAATAAACCAAATACATAATAATAGACAGGATAATCAACTTTTATTTTTGAAAATTCTTCATACATATTAATTAATTCCATCCTTGTAGGATTTCCTTCTGAAGTAGTTGAGCTAAGGGATATTTTCTTTAGTAAAGGATGATCATTATTTTGAACCCAATAACCTAAACTAGTACCTAAATCAAACATTGGATCTCCAATCGTTGACATTTCCCAATCCAAGACACCTACTATAGTTGAACAATCATTCTGATTTAAAACTAAATTATCATACTTAAAATCATTATGTATTAAAGAATAATTTTCTTTTTTAGGTAAATTATTAATTAACCATTTCATTAGATAATTCATTTCTTTAATCTCATCAGTTTTAGATTTATTATACCTTTCAGACCAACCATAAACTTGTCTTTTTGCATACCCTTGACCCTTACCTAAAAACTCTAAACCTATTTTTCTAAAATCTAGATCATGTAATTCTGATAATGTTTTAATGAAATTTTTTGAAAGTTTTTTTAATGTAGTTTTATTTGGCATCAAAGAACTAGATGTATTGGGTCGAAGAATAACCCCTTTTAACTTTTCCATTAGATAAAAATCAAAATCTAAAACATTTTTATTATTGTAATAGAAATAGGTTTTAGGTACTTTATCATAATGTAAAGAAAGCTTTGATAAAATATCAAATTCTCTTTTCATATCATGTCCTCCTTTCACTGCTGCTCCAAAAGGTGCTTTTCTTAAAACAAATTCCTTATTTTTCCAATATATATTATATGTAAGGTTAGAATAACCTTTTCTATACTGTTTTAATTCAAATAAATTAGAGGAAGAACCAAGTTTATCTTTCAAAATTTGAGACAATATCTTTTGATCTATTTTTTCGTTTTTCCTTACTTCTTCTGGAGAATCTATTTTGAGCATTACAAATCAAATTTTCAATCCATATTTCAATAAAATACCTTTTGCTACACTTGAAATATGAACTTCATCAGCTCCATCATAAATTCTAGCAGCACGCTCATGTCTATAAAAATGAGATAATATAATATCATCACTCATTCCTAGACCACCATGTACTTGAATTGCATCGTCAATGACTCTTTTCAAAACATTTGCACAATAAAATTTCATCATTGAAATATCAATTTTTGATTTCTTTGAACCAAAATTTTCAATTTTATTAGCTGCATCCATAATAAGCAATTTTGCAGCATTGATTTCAACCCTTCTTTCAGAAATCATTTTTTGAATTAACTGTTTTTCTCCTAAAAATTTACCTGGAGACAACTCCCTTTTAGCTGCTCTATCACACATCATATCAAAAGACCTTTCACAGATACCAATCCACCTCATACAATGATGAATCCTACCTGGACCTAGTCTTGACTGAGCTATCTTAAAACCATGACCCTCATCTCCTAATAAATTTTTTATTGGAACTTCTACATTTTCATAATTAATTTCGGAATGACTAAAATATCCCTCACCTTCATCACCCATTACAGGAATTTTACGAACCAGATTAAATCCTTTAGAACTGCAAGGAACAATTATTTGACTTGCTCTATAATATTTATTTTTACTATTTGGGTTAGTAATAGCCATAACTATAGCAAAAGAAGATCCTTCTGCAGAAGATGTATACCATTTCTTTCCATT
>CAZYIL010000147.1:0-3937 GCA_964646945.1 uncultured Marinoscillum sp.
CCACTAAATGAAATTAGCTATAATGAAATTAACTCCAAATATGATATTATAATTATTGTAATTGATTCTTGGAGATATGATGCTTTTAATAAAGATATAACACCAAATATTTCAAATTTTTCTAAAAAAGGACTAGTATTTGATAATCACAAATCTACTGGAAATGCTACTAGAAGTGGATTGTTTGGTATGTTTTATGGCATTCCCGCTACATATTGGAGAAGTTTTTTGGGAGAATCAAGAGCTCCTATATTAATTGATAGATTACTGGATTTAAATTATAAATTTGGAATATATTCTTCAGCTCAATTAATAAGACCTGAATTTAATCAAACTATTTTTTCACAAATTGAAAATCTTAGACAAATATCTGATTCTAAAACTGTTGAAGGTCGTGATATTGAGATAACAAATGAATGGTTAAAATGGTATAGAAGTTTAGAAAATAAGGATCCTTCTTTTAGTTTTTTATTTTATGACGCAGCACATGCTTATGCTGTTCCAAAAAATTATTCTAAAAAATTTGAACCATTTACTGAAAAATTGAACCATCTTCAATTCGATGAAGGCTATGATAGATCACCCCTATTTAATAGATATAAAACAAGTGTTCATTTTGTTGACAGTCTTGTAGGAAATGTTATTAATGAAATTAAAACACAAGGTAAATTAGATAATACAGTAATAATTATAACTAGTGATCATGGAGAAGAATTTAATGATAATAAAGACAACTTTTGGGGACACAATAGTAATTTTACAGATATTCAGATAAAAGTTCCTTTTATATTTTTTTCTCCTTCTGATTCGATTATTGATAAAAGATGGTTTATAGATAAACCTTTAAGTACTCATGAAGACATTTCACCAACTATATTAAAAAATTTTTTAGGTTCTAAAAATCAAACTATTGATTATTCAACAGGAAGAAACTTATTAGATTCTGTTTATTATAGAGATTGGTCAATAGTTAATAGTTATCATACCTATGCTATTGTATATGATGAAATGATTATAGAATTTTATCCATCTGGTGTATTTGAAATATTTGATAAAAAGAATAAAAAAATAAATAAAAAAATTGATTTTGAAAAGATCAGTTTAGCGTTAAAAGACTTGTCTTTTTTTAATAGATAATATGAGTTATATGTGATTATGGAAAACTATTTTTATCAAAGTTTTTTTCTTTCTGTCAAACTCTGCTATTAATCGAATTCTTTTTCTTTTTTTTGATTTGTTTTCTAATCTATATTCTGTGGTTACTCTAATTATAGAGTTTGGTTTAAGTCTATATTTAGTATCTAATACTTTTATTGAATCACCTTTTTGAAGTAAATTATTAATATATTTTATTGATAAATTATGAGAGTTATCAATCTCTGAGAATTCTGTCTCTATCGAATTATTAATTATTTCATTTTTATTATTTATTTTTTCTTTTTCATCATTATTAAGTATTTCATAACTTTTTTCATCATTTTCTTTTTCAGAATAAAAATTATTATACATTTCTTTTAATCCATCACAACCAGATAATAATAAAAGAATAAATAATAATTTTTTCATTTAAAACTATTTTAATTTTATTTTTTCAATAAACCAATAAAATAAAAATGTAATTAAAATTGCTCCAAAACCCATAGAGATCTTCAGCCAAAATATATAGTTTGAAAAGGATTCTTCACTAGTAAAATTCTCCATAATCTCTATGTAATTTAAATAAATCATTTAAGGATTATTAAAATATTGTTACTATATTAAAAAATGAAAATTTTGATTTATTTACTATTGATCTTCTTATGGAATTCAACTTATAGATGTGCTGATGAAGAAGGTTTGATAAAATGCAGGAGGGTTTCAAAAAACATTGTTGGTATCTGGAAAGGCACTCAAAACACACTTAATAATTCATTTAATGATACTTTTATACTTGAAGTAACTAATGCATTTAAATGTAACTTTGAGGGGACAACTTCTTATTCTTCATCTTCAACTTCTTTTAAGGTTAAAGGAGAGATTGATATGTATGGATGGGTTGAATTTAAAGAAATTGAATACATTCTAGATGGAGGTGAGTATACCAATTGTACAGAAAGTCAAAATATATGTCAAAAAATAAGATGGCAAAAAGGAGCATTTTTTGAAAAAGCTAAATATAATGATTCTGAATTTTCTGGTTCTTGGAAACTAGAGGGAATAAACACTACAGGTTATTCATGGAATGGAGTTGTTTTAAAATTAAGTGGAAAATTTAATTTAATAAAACAATAAGAAAATATTTAGTTAATTAATATTCCGTCCTTATAATTTTTTTCACTTAATAATTTTCCGTTTTCATACCACTCTTTTACTATCCCATGTAGTTCTCCGTTTTTATATCTTGCTTCATATTTTAATTGATTATTTTGATACCATTCTTTATAATCACCATTTAACAATCCATTTTTAAAATCAGATTCATTTTTTATTTGACCATTTATATAATATTGTTTCCACAATTTATCTTTTTTTCCATCTTTGTCATTCCCTGTAAACATTTGATTTCCATTTTCATACCATCCTGAAGTAAACCCATCATTTTTCCCGTTTTTATATTTTCCTTCAAGCATTAATTGACCATTTTTGTACCAGGTCTTTCTAATTCCATCTTTTATACCTTCTTTGTAACTTGCTTGATACAATAATTCTCCACTATCATCATTTTTTTGAATCATAATTCCTGTAAACAACTTTTTTTTATAGTAGACTAAACCATCTTTGGATGTTAAGTTTTCTCTTTCAATCTTTCTTTGAGATATTCCATTTGAACTAAAAAAAAGACTTATTATCATAAAAGATAATATTAATTTCCCTTTCATATATTTAATTAAATAATAATTCAATTTTATTTAATGTTTTTTAATTTTATATATAATATAATAGCAATTACTCTAAAAATAATAATATGTAATGTATTTAAATCAATATATAAAAATGATTAATAACTTAAAAATTTAATAGAATTATTCATCTTTGTTTATAAATTTTTTTCATATGGAATATATAGCATACATAGTTAGGCCTTTATTAGTATTTGTTCTTGTTTATTTTGCTGTAAAAGAAAGTTTAAAAAATAAATTTATAATTGAAGTTAAAGGTGAAAAAAAACAATTTGTACACCCTAATGTTATTATAGTAAAGATTTTAAAAAGTGTGGTAATTTTATATTTTATAATTAATATAATTATAACAGAAATTACAGGCTAAAAACATTACTGTAAACTTAATATTATGTAAATAATTAAGAAAATTATACCCCATCGTTATCCCATGTTACTAATCGATCGCATTATGGAGTGCGACGACGATTCGCGAGTCGTGGCGATTAAAAGTGTGACCCTGAATGAACCATTTTTTGCTGGCCATTTCCCCGATCAACCCGTCATGCCTGGCGTCCTGATCGTTGAAGCCATGGCTCAAACCGCGTGCGTTCTAGCCCTGCGCATACTCAAAAGAGAAGGCCACCCAGTGGTTTTTTTTACGGGAATCGACGAAACAAAGTTTCGCAGACCGGTTGTTCCTGGAGATCAGCTAAAACTAGAATTGACCAAAATCAAGCAACGTAAGAATCTTTTCCGGTTTCAAGGCAAAGCCTTTGTTGAGAATCAACTTGCGGCCCAGAGTATCATCCAGGCCGTTCTCGGAAAGGACGAAGAAAGTACTATCTGAAGGCATAGTATAAACCTTCCTTCGCAATCCAGTTTCCACAAGAGCAGTGGATGAAAATTCATCATACCGCCATAATTGACTCCACCACAAAACTTGGCGATGGTGTGTCCATTGGACCTTTTGCTATCATCGGTCCGGGGGTGGTAATTGATGAGCAAACAACAATCGGGCCGCAAGTTAATATTCAAGCAAATACAGTTATCGGTAGGCAATGCAGGATTTTTCACGG
>CAZYIL010000148.1:0-3878 GCA_964646945.1 uncultured Marinoscillum sp.
AAATATTTTTATATAATTGAAGCATTAAAAAATAATAATGAATTAATAATTTCTACTTTCAGTGCTGGTGCATTGATAGGAATCCTTAGTTTTTCAAGAATAATTTCTTGGTTATTAAAAAAATATTATAAAACTTCAATGTTTTTTTTGTCAGGATTGATGTTGGGTTCAATAAATAAGATATGGCCTTGGAAAATTGAAAACAAAAATTTTTCCCCTTTTCATTATAGTGAAGTGTTAGATGAGTCTAACTATTTTATTGAATCTATTATTATTTTTTTGATGGCTGGATTTATTATCTTCATGTTTGATAAAAGAAAAAGTGAAATTAATGATTAAATATGGCTTAATAGGTTTTCCTGTATCACATTCGTTTTCCAAAAAATTTTTTGTTGAAAAATTTAAAAATGAGAATATTAATAATGTGGTTTATGAAAATTTTGAATTGAAAGATCTTGAAGAATTAAGATTATTAATAAAAAATAATTCTGAATTAAAAGGGCTCAACGTTACTATCCCTTATAAAGAGAAAGTACTAGATTATATGGATGAGATTGATAATAATGCTTCTAATATTGGAGCAATCAATGTTATTAAAATTGTAGATAATAAATTAGTTGGATTTAATTCAGATTACCTGGCTTTTAAAGATACTTTGGGAAAGTGGTTAAAAGCTGATTTTCAATCTAAAGCATTAATTTTAGGAACTGGAGGATCTTCAAGGGCTGTAAGTCAAGCTTTAATTGATTTAAATATCGATCATAACTTTGTATCAAGAAATAAAAAAAAAAATTATTTAATTTATGATGATCTTCTTAAGAAAAGTAATTTGTTTCTTGATTATAATTTAATTATTAATTCTACTCCTCTTGGTATGTATCCAAAAATAGATTCTTTTCCAGAAATACCATATGAGTTAATTTCTGAAAAACATTATTTATATGATTTAGTATATAATCCTGAGAAAACTAAATTTTTGAAAAAAGGTGAAGAGAAAGGTGCAAAAACAAAAAATGGATTAGAAATGCTTTATTTACAAGCAGAGCTTTCATGGAATTATTGGAACAAATAAGTTAAAATATTGGATTTTAAGTTAATATCAGTTTTTAAGCCTAAGGGCGATCAACCTAATGCAATTAGTCAATTAGTTAATGGGTTAATAAACCATGAAAAATCTCAAGTTCTTTTAGGTGTAACTGGTTCTGGAAAAACATTTACTATGGCAAATGTAATTTCTAAATTTAATAAGCCAACACTTATTCTTTCTCATAATAAGACTCTTGCTGCTCAATTATATGGTGAATTGAAACAATTTTTTCCTCATAATTCTGTAGAATATTTTATTTCTTATTATGATTATTATCAACCCGAAGCATATCTTCCTGCAACTAATGTTTATATAGAAAAAGATTTGTCCATTAATGAAAATATTGAGAAGATGAGATTGAGTGCTACTTCTGCATTGTTATCAGGAAGACGTGATGTAATTGTGGTTGCATCAGTATCTTGTATTTATGGAATAGGTAATCCAGATGAATTTGGTAAACATGTCATTCAATTAGAAGTGGGAATTAAAATAAAATTAAAAGAATTATTATTCAATTTGGTTGATATATTGTATGAAAGAAGCAATGAAGATTTCAAAAGAGGAAATTTTCGTATTCAAGGAGATACTCTCGATATATTTATTGCATACGATGATTTTATTTATAGAATTATATTTTGGGGTGATGAAATTGAATCTATTCAAAAAATAGATCCATTTACTGGAAGAAAAGTTACAGATGAAAAATCAATATTAATTTATCCGGCAAATTTATTTGTTACTAATAAAGATATCATTGATGTTGCTATTAAAGAGATTGGAGATGATCTAGAAAAGCAAATTCAATTTTTTGAAAGAGAAGGAAAAACTATTGAGGCAAAAAGATTACAGGAAAGAACAGAATTTGATGTTCAAATGATTCAAGAAATCGGATATTGTTCAGGAGTTGAAAATTATTCTAGATATTTTGATAGAAGAGAATCTGGTAAAAGACCATTTTGTTTATTGGACTATTTTCCTCAGGATTATTTAATGTTTATCGATGAAAGCCATGTAACAATTCCTCAAGTTAGAGCAATGTGGGGAGGAGATCGTTCAAGAAAAACCAATCTGGTAGATTATGGTTTTAGGTTACCCTCAGCATTAGATAATAGGCCTTTAAATTTTGAGGAGTTTGAATCTCTAATTAATCAAATAATATTTGTTGGAGCAACTCCATCTGAATATGAATTAAGATCTTCAGGAGGTTCAGTAGTAGAACAATTAATTAGACCAACAGGATTAATTGATCCTAAAATAGAAGTGAGAAACTCAAAAAATCAAATTGATGATATATTAAATGAAATATATAAGAGAGTCGAAAAGAAAGAAAGAATATTAATTACAACCTTAACAAAAAGAATGGCGGAAGACCTTAATAAGTTTTTAGATAGAAGTAATATAAGAAGTAGATATTTGCATTCAGAGATTGATTCGCTTGAAAGAGTAAGTATTTTGAGAGGACTTAGACTAGGAGATTTTGATGTACTTGTTGGTGTGAATTTATTAAGGGAAGGACTTGATTTGCCTGAGGTTTCTTTAGTAATTATATTAGATGCAGATAAAGAAGGGTTTCTAAGAAATGAAAAATCTTTAATTCAAACATCTGGAAGGGCTGCAAGACATGTGGATGGTACTGTTATAATGTATGCTGACAAAATAACTAAATCTATGCAAGCTACTATTGATGAGACAGATAGGAGAAGAAAAATACAAAAAGATTATAATAAAAAAAACAATATTAAACCACGTTCAGTAAATAAAACAAAAGAAAATATACTTGCTCAAACTACAGTAGCTAAAACATCTGAAGATTTTATGTCTGGATTTGATTCAAAAATAGAATTAGATCCAATTGTAAATGATATGTTACCAGAAGAGATTGATAAAATTATTAATTTGAATCAAAATAAGATGAAAAAAGCGGCAAAAAATCTAGATTTTTTTGAGGCAGCTAGACTTAGAGATGAGATTGTAGAATTGAAATCAATAAAAGAGAAAAAATTAAATTCTGGGTAATCTCCAGTTATTATTATATTTTGGTCTAATTAAATTGTTTGCCTTGTAGTTATATCCAAAGTTTCCTTTTTCTTTATTCCAATAAATTTTTTCTCCTGTTTTATATGCAATATTTCCCATATGTGCATTAATTGCTGCAATACTACCACTTTCAATACTACAGTTCAAATCATTTGGGTTATCATCTTTAATACACTTGATAAAATTTTGTGTATGTTGATCAAGAGCATTACCATACGTTTTATTTACATCATCCCAGGTTGATGTTTTTTTAGGCACTTCTTTTAAATAATAATTACCTCCATTTCTATGATCTTTTTCTGGAATAACTTGCCAACCAACTCTGTTTACAACTAATGTCCCATGACTTCCAATAAATGCAATTCCTTCACTCATTCCATAATTTCCACCATCAATACCATTAGCATGCTCCCATAACATAGTAAAATCTTTATACTCATAAACAGTTTGTAGAGTATCTGGTGTCTCTGTATTTTGATTTGGATATCCATATTTTCCACCAGAAGCCATGATTGAAATAGGATCCTTTGCTTTCATTCCCCATAAAGCAATATCAATTTCATGCACTCCCCAGTCAGTCATTAATCCACCAGCATAATCCCAGTACCATCTAAAATTAAAATGAAATCTATTCTCATTAAACTTCCTCATTGGAGCTGGTCCCAACCACATGTTATAATCAACACCTGGAGGAGCATCAATATCAGGTTTTTCATCTACCCAACCATACCATCCTTGATATGCCCAAACTTTG
>CAZYIL010000149.1:0-3853 GCA_964646945.1 uncultured Marinoscillum sp.
ACCACAACGGATAGTGCGGTTACGATCAATCATTCGGGTGCTGTTAAAGTTGGCGGTGCGTTGAGTTCCGGTACGGGTGATGTGGATATTGATTCAACCGGATCAACGATAGCTCTTGACAGTTCCATTGAGACGACTTCAGGTCAGGTATCGATTGATGCGTCGGGTACAACGACTGTCGCCGATGCCGGCGATATAACGACAACGACAGGTAAGATTGCTTTTGGAGCGGACAGAACAGGGTCATTGTTGACGTCTGGAGATGTAACAACTTCAGGAGGAGATGTCCGGTTTGTTCAGTCGACGGTGTTGGGTAAGGATGTATTGATTGATACAGGTGTCACTGGAGGCGCAATTAGTTTCGATGACAGCGTGGATGGAGACTATCTCTTGTCGCTGACGGCGGGAACGGGAGTTGTCGAGTTCAATGGTGCAGCCGGCGGTACAACTCCGCTGAGCGGTTTGAAGGTGGTTTCTGCCGGGGACCTTGGATTTGATGGTGCGGTATCTGTCGATGATGAGGGTCTCGATATCACATCGACCACAGTAGGTATCAACAGTTCGGTTACAACGAAGAATGGCGGGACGGCGAACATCACAAACACGGGTCTTTTGACGATAGGGTCTGCAGGTGACATGAACCTGGCTGGTAAGTTTACGCAAGACGGGACGGGTTTAGTATCGATAGCTGGAGATATTACGACTTCATCGGATGATATCAGTTTTGCATCGGGATTAACCTTATCTGGAGATACCAAACTTGACACGGGTTCCGGCGGAGGAGATATTTCGTTTTCTGACTCTATAGATGGAGTCCATGCATTGACTGTGGAGACGGGAACCGGGGATGCGACATTTACAGGTGCTGTGAGCGAGTTAAGCGGTTTGACCGTAGCAGGTGGTACGTTAACGACGACGTTGTCAGTATCGGTTGCGGGTGATGTGTCGCTGACGGTCAATGATATTGATTTGGGTTCGACACTGGATGCGGGTACGGATGATGTATTGATTGCAGGTGGATCAGGACGGAGTATGAGTGTTGGTACGGACACATCGAGCGATATTCAAATTAGCAATAAAGAGCTTTCAGGTATTACGGCCGGATCGTTAACGTTAAAGACAGTAAATGAGGGTATCACAGTAGCGGGTCTTGCGACGACTGATTTGACGGGTATCGATGCTGAGTCGGGATTAAAGTTGGATACGGGCAGCGGTGCCGGGGATATTTCATTTGCTGATACAGATTCATCTCTTGGGACTTCATTGACGGCTTCTTCGGGCACGGGTAGTTTTATTACCAGTGCGGGTGTATCAACAGGCGGTCAGAAGTTGTCGATCACTGCGGATGATTTTACGATTGGATCTCAACTGAATTCCGGAGCTGAGAGTACTACGTTATCGGTATTCAGCACGGACCGGAATCTGGATCTGGCAGGTGGTGATCAGGGAGACGGCGCGGATATTTCCGGTTCTGAGTTGGCTTTGATTACGGCGACTGATTTGACTGTGAAGACGAAGGGTTCAGGCGGTGCGATCAAGACGGGCAGCGGTATCACGGATGCGAACACGGAGAATATAACAGGAACGTTAAAGATTGCTTCGGGCGGAGACTCTGCGAGCAGTACGGATACGATATCAACAGCAAGCGTTCTTTCGATTACTGCCGGCGGATCGGTTGATCTGAATGGTGCGGTGACCGCTTCACAAGGGTTTAGCAGTACAGGTACCGCTTTTGACAGTACGGGCGGGTCGATTACCACAACGGATAATGCCATTACGATCAATCATTCGGGTGCTGTGAAAGTCGGCGGTGCGTTGAGTTCCGGTACAGGTGATGTAGATATTGATTCATCCGGATCAACGATAGCTCTTAACAGCTCTATTGAGACGACTTCAGGTCGGATATCGCTTGATGCGTCCGGTACGACGACTGTGGCGGATGCGGGAGATATCAAGACGGTAACGGGTAACGTTGCTTTTGGGGCGGATAGGACAGGATCATTATTGACTTCCGGGGATGTGGAAACCTCGGGAGGGGATGTCCGGTTTGCTCAGTCGACAGTGTTAGGTAAGGATGTATCGGTTGATACAGGCATCACCGCAGGTGCGATTCGTTTTGAGGAAAGTGTTGATGGGGACTATCTCTTATCGCTAACGGCAGGAACGGGAGCTATCGAGTTCAATAGTACAGCGGGCGGTACAACTCCGCTGAGCGGTTTAAAGGTGGTTTCGGCCGGGGACCTTGGATTTGATGGTGCAGTATCTGTCGATGATGAGGGTCTCGATATCACATCGACCACGATAGATATCAACGGTTCGGTTACAACGGAGAATGGCGGGACGGCGAATATCATAAACACGGGTCTTTTGACGATCGGGTCTGCAGGTGATATGAACCTGGCCGGTAAGTTTACGCAAGATGGAGAGGGTTCGGTTTCGATAGCAGGAGATATTACCACTTCATCGGATGATATCAGTTTTGCATCAGGATTAACGTTGTCCGGAGACATTAAACTTGATACCGGTTCCGGCGGGGGAGACATCTCATTTTCTGATTCTATAGATGGGGAGAGTGTGTTGACCCTGAACACGGGTACTGGGGATGCGACGTTTACGGGCGCTGTGAACGGATTAAGCGGTTTGACGGTAGACACAGGAGGTACGTTAACAACGGAGTCAGCGGTTGCAGTTGCGGGCGATGTATCGCTGACAGTTAATGATATTGATTTAGGTTCGACATTAGATGCGGGTACGGATGATGTGCTGATTGCAGGTCAATCAGGCCGGAGTATGAGTGTTGGTACGGACACATCGAATGATATTCAGATTGATAATACCGAGCTTTCTAATATCACAGCGGGATCATTGACGTTAGAGACGCTAGATAAGGATATTACGGTAGCGGGTCTTGATGCGGCGGATTTAACGGGGATCGATGCTGAATCGGGTTTGAAACTGGATACAGGCAGCGGTGCTGGAGATATTTCATTTGTTGATACGGATTCAGAGCTTGGAGCTTCATTGACGGCCTCTTCGGGTACGGGTAGTTTTGTTGCCAGTGCAGGTGTATCGACAGGTGGTCAGAAGTTATCGATTACTGCGGATGATTTCACGATTGGATCCGAACTGGATTCAGGAGCTGAGAGTACTACGTTGTCGGTATTCAGTACGGACCGGAATCTGGATTTGGCGGGTGGTGATCAAGGCGACGGTGCGGATATTTCCGGTTCTGAGTTGGCTTTGATTACGGCAACGGATCTGACGGTGAAGACGAAAGGGTCATCCGGTGCGGTCAAGACGGGCGACGGTATCACGGATGCGAATACAGAGAATCTAACAGGAACATTAAAGATTGCTTCCGGTGGAGATTTAACTCTTGGCACAAGCCTAATCGAATTAAATGGCAGGAAGCTTTCGCTTGCGTCTGTCGGAGGAAAAATATTAGCCAAAAATAATATTACACTAAAATCAGACATGGGAATTGGCATTGACGGCACTTTCAATGTGACCGGAGATATAAATATTGATTCAGATTCTAATAATATCTTAGATGGCACTGATGAGTTGACTTTTGCGAATAATAGTATCCTGTTTTCCGATGGAGGGCAGATTACCTTAGATGCCACGAGCAGCGGGATAGTCGGATCAGGAGGCGTGACTTTAAGGGCAGACAAGGGAATTCAAATCAATGACAATTTTGCATCTATTGGTGCGATGATTATAGATAGTGATGTGGATGATGACGGAATCGGTAATTTTGTTATTGCTGAGCTGATGGAATTAAGCACGAGCGATAATACCCTTAAAATAACGGCAAATGATATTGATTTGAGTGGAACGCTAAATAGCGGTA
>CAZYIL010000150.1:0-3842 GCA_964646945.1 uncultured Marinoscillum sp.
TGAGCTGGGCGATACAGCATATTTAAAGTATGAACAAAGAAAGGCTGTTATCCAGAATTTGTCCATGGTATCTGCTGTAGTTCCTCAAGCAACGGCAAGTTACAAACATAATTTACTTGAATTAAAACCCGATTATGTTGTTCATGGCGATAACTGGGTTAATTGCCGTCATCAAGCTAAATATAGGAAAGAGGTAATTAATGTTTTAGATAAGTGGGGTGGTGAACTAATTGAGGTCCCTTATAGTTCAGACATCAGTGATCAAAATATAAAAAACCAACTAATGAAATTAGGTGTTACTACCGTCAATCGTTTACATCGATTGAGATATTTAATTAGAGATAAGAAAATTGTTCGTATTTTAGAGGCACATAATGCACTCAGCGCATTGATTGCAGAGAATACTGAGGTTGAGAGAAATGGAGAAACCGTGAGTTTTGATGGCTTTTGGTCGAGTTCGCTTACTGACTCCACTGCGAAAGGCAAGCCCGATATTGAAGCAATCGATATAACCTCTAGAATTAGCGCGGTTAATGATATTTTTGAAGTTACTACTAAGCCGATGATCTTTGATGCAGACACTGGCGGAAAAATCGAGCATTTTGAGTTCACAGTTAAAAGTCTGGAAAGAACCGGCGTAAGCGCGGTAGTCATTGAAGATAAAACAGGGCTTAAAAAGAATTCATTACTTGGAAATGAGGCGAAACAGATACAAGACAGCATAGAGAATTTTTGCAATAAGATACGTCATGGTAAAGCGGCACAAATCAGTGACGATTTTATGATTATTGCTAGGATTGAGTCCTTGATTTTGGAAGCTGGCATGGAGGATGCTTTGTTGCGTGCAGAGGCATATATTAAGGCGGGTGCTGATGGGATTATGATTCATTCTCGGCATAAAGATCCAAGCGAGATAATTGAATTTATGCAGAAGTTTAGATCTGCTGATCAGGAGACTCCGGTAGTAGTAGTGCCGACGAGTTTTAATTCAGTAACAGTGGAAGAGTTCATTGACCTAGGGGTGAATGTGGTGATTTCAGCGAACCATATGTTGCGGGCTGCATATCCGGCAATGTTGAAAGTTGCTGGTTCTATTCTTAAGAATGGTCGAAGTTTAGAGTCTGAGCCAGATTGTATGTCTGTAAAAGAAATTCTCGAAATTATTCCGGGGACTAAATAATGAACAAAAAAAGAGTCATGGTTGATATGTCAGCTACGTTTATTCACCATGGTCATATTAGACTACTCAAAAAAGCATCTCAGTACGGCGATGTCATAGTTGGGTTAACCACCGACAATGAGATTTTAAAAAAGAAGGGTTATCGGCCCGAGCTATCATTTAAGCATCGAAAAGAAGTGTTAGAAGCGCTTGAATGTGTTTCTGAAGTTGTACCTACCCCATGGTTAATAGATCAGTCAGTGCTCGATCGTTTTAATGTTGATATACTTATGCATGGGGATGATAACTCTAATTTAATTCATAAAGATCAACTCAAAATATTGCCCAGAACATCGGGAATAAGCAGTACCGATATTAGAAATAGAGTTGTGCAATCACTTACGCAGATTAACAACCAGAAACTAATGCTTACGCCAGGTCCGGCTGCGGTCTTACATGAGAACATTGTAAATCTAAAGCCCTTATTTGGTAGAGGTGATAGCGAATATACTAAGATGGCAGAAACAGTTGTCGAATGGATAGGCCGTCTGAGTGGGCAAGATGAAGTTGTTTTTGCCCAAGGTTCAGCGACATTTGGTCTGGAACTTGCAGCACATAGTTTTGTTTCTGGCAGAGTCTTGCTGATTTCAACCGGTTACTATAGTGAACGCCTAGAAAAATTATTGCCTTCAGATTGTGATGTCACAATTTGCAAATATGAAGAGTTAAATGACATAGATGATGAATTTGACTGGGTATTATGTGCATATACCGAAACATCCGTTGCGTTTAAGGTTGATTTGCAGATGGTTCGTAAAAAAACTAATGATTGCGGCGCTAAACTATTTGTTGATGCAACAGGTTCAATTGGGTTAGAAGATCACCATGAAATTGCAGATTTAATGGCGTTTAGCTCATGTAAGGGATTATTTGGTTTAACTGGCGCATGCTTTATTGCACATAAAAATGATTTATCACCTAATAACTTAAACCAATTTTATTTTAATTTAAACACACATAAAAATAAGATGGTAACTGGCCCTTATCATGCCATTGCTTCTCTATATGGAGTTATTGAGAACCACCCACTATTTAGGCAACGCGTCTTAAATAGCAAAAATTATATTTTGGACAAATACAAAAACATAGTACGAGAGAGTAATCAACCATTACTTTGTACTTATTTGGAAGGCAAGGTAATGGCAGTTGACGATAATGTCGTGCTGTACACCCCTCGTTCCGAGTTAAGCGGATCAGTTATTTGTCATTTTGGTGACATTCATCATGACGAAATTAGTATAGATAAAAGAATAGATGTTATATGTTAGACACCAGCGAATTTGTTAATAAACTAATTGACCAAAATTACTCGCATCTTTGCGTTGTTCCATGCAGTTTTGCTAAAAATGTAATAAATGCATCGATTAATAATCATAAATTCATCGAGTATGTGCCTTGTGCAAGTGAAGCAATTGCTTGTTCAGTAGCGGCTGGTCTTAAAATGGCGGGGAGGAGCCCTATTGTAATCGTGCAGTCTTCAGGCCTAACTAATATGGCAAGCTGTATTACCAGCTTATTGGTTCCCTATGATATCAACTTTCCCATAATCACAAGTTGGAGAACTTATAAGTCTGGAGATAGTGAGATCCAGCATGAGCATTTAGCGACAAAATTGCCCGAGCTAATAAGTGCCTACGGATATGATCACACAATATTAGACCAACAAAATATTGATTTGGCAGTTAGTCAAATTAATGATGCACAGAATAGTAAGACAATATGTGTTCTCAAGAAAGAAACGTTTTCAAAAGTTGAATTAGAACAACAGCACAAACTTGATTTATCGTCACAAACTCCTAGGAGCGAATATTTGAAGGCCTTGAATGAACTCTTTAAAGACAGTGACGTTCTATTTATTGGAACTACGGGTAACACGGCTAGAGAAATGTACAGCTACATGCCTGATACCCATAACTTTTATATGGCGGGAAATATGGGTGGCGCTCTGAGTCTAGGTCTTGGCGCTGCAAAGGCCGGGAAAAAAGTGTTTGTCTGTGGTGGTGATGCTGAATTTGTGATGCATTTGGGTGGACTTACTACTGCTGGCCGCTATAAAGAGCAAATTGATCTCAGCTATATCCTATTTGATAACGAGTCAAATAAAAGCACAGGCGGACAGAACACCTATCAAAATCATATTGACTATATAGGGGTTGCTAAAAACTCAGGTTTTAAGTCAGTTGGTGGGAATATTGACGATATTGCAGCGTTCAATGAAGCATTGGAACTGAGTGGAACTGGAGTTGGTACAAAGTTTCTGTATGTTAAATGTGGTTATGATGCAGAAACTCCTCGCCCTCCTCTAGAGGCTATTAAGGTTAACTCCTTCAATTAATATTAAGCAATGTCACTAGAAAATATATACCTAAGTTTGTGATCATTACGAGGTAAGATATACCTGGTTAAGGATCCAGATGGCCTAGATATTTAATGGTGACAAAATCAACAGAATTCTGAAATATTTTTTTTAAATAGGAAACCTCTTATTGTTATTGTATTTAGATATAAGGTCATACAAAGCATTGATTATAAAAGGACTAAGAGCAAAAATTATTGGGTAGGAATATCATAAAAAAGAAATGAATTACTATATTAAAATTTTTTTAGAGTTTATAAGAAACCC
>CAZYIL010000151.1:0-2256 GCA_964646945.1 uncultured Marinoscillum sp.
TATAGCTTTCGCTGATGCTTAGTTATCTGGTCAAAATTTCCATAGCTTTTTTATTTGCTAATGAAGCATGACCACTTGCGTGTCTTAAATAAACCGGATGATTTGGTATTTCTGAGGATAAATTATCATGTACTGGAAAATTGTTTATCATTTTTTCAGGTTTCTCCTTCCATTTGTCTTGATGCCAGCCTCTTCCTATGATCCAAGTTCCTTTTGGTAAATTATTAGCTTTATTTTTTACTAACTCTATAATTTCATCATAGCTTTTTGTTTTGAGTAAATCAAGATCTATTAAATTATACCCTATACCCATCAAATGTCCATGACCTTCTATAAATCCAGGTATTAAAGTTGATCCATCTAAATTTATTATTTCAGTATTTTTTCCTATGTATTTGTTGATTTTATAATTGTTACCCAAATCGAAAATTATACCATCTTTTATAGCAATAGATTCTACTTGTTTACTATCAGCTAACGTATATATTATACCATTATTAATTATAAGATCAGCTTCTTCTTTTTTTGAACAGGAATTTATAACTAATGAAATAGTTATTAAAAAAAATAATCTTATTATATATGAATAATTACGAAACAGATTTAACAATTTTATTCATTGAGAGTCCTTGGACTAAAATTGTAAATAAAACAACAGCATAAGTTAAGATAAGTATAAGAGATTTTCCTTCACCTAAGCTGTCTGGAAGATTTAATGCTAGTGCTATGCTAAGTCCACCTCTTAACCCTCCCCAAGTTATAATTAAAGCTGTATTTTTTTCAAAAGTTTTGTAAAGGGATAAAATTTTAATTGGCACAAAAACTCCAATACCCCTAGATAAAACTACAACAATAATTGTTATTACAGATAAAACAATATAAATAGGATTAAAATCTCTAAATAATATAATTATTTCTAACCCAATTAAAATAAATAAGATTGCGTTTAGTGTTTCATCTAACAAATGCCAAAATTTGTACACATAATCTCCCATTGCCTTTTCTACGCCAGCATCACTAGAACTTTGATTTAAAAATAATCCTAAAACAACAACACCTAAAGGAGCAGAGAAATGAAGTCTCTCGGATACAACAGCAACAAATAAGACTAGTGCTAAAGTGATTAAAACTTCTAATTCTACATGTTCATTTTCAACATATTCTACAAGTTTAAGTCCAAGATATCCTACAATTCCTCCAAGAGCAACTCCTCCAATAACTTCGCTTATAAATAAAGAACTCACACTCATTGCTGTAACATTATCAACTCCATCTGCTTTTACATTGAGCAAAGTTAGAAATAGAACAACCCCAATCCCATCATTGAAAAGAGATTCACCTGCTATACGAGTTTCAGTGGTTTTTGATAAATTCATTTTTTTGATCATAGAGAGAACAGCAATCGGATCAGTTGGAGCAATTAATGAACCAAATAGTAAACAATCAACATATGAAATACCTAAATGTCCCAAATCAAATATTGGTTGATTTATCAATGAATAAGTAAATCCACCAACTACAAATGTTGAAAACATTACTCCAAAAGCTGCAAGAGAAAGAATAGTAACTTTTTCTTTTAAAAATTCTTTTACATTTATAGTTAGAGCACCAGCAAAAAGGAGAAAAGGTAACATTACATGAATTAACATTTCACTAAAATCAAATTCAGTTGTTATGAAAAGTGCTAGATTATATACTTTAGGATAAACAAATCCTAATATAAGAACAGTTAGAGATAATGATAGAGCTAAAACCATTAACCCAATAGTTAGAGGAAGTTTTAATAAACGTAGGTTTATTAAAGAAAAAATAGATGCCAAACACAACAGAATAGTTGTTAATTCTAAACTATCAAGATGCATATCAAAAAATCCACTAAAAGTTGACGTTATCTCATCCATTGAAGTTTATTTTTTAAGTTTTATATAATGTAATTATAACAAATTATGATAAAAAAAATAATAATATTATAGATAAAGTGTTAAAATAAATTTATATAGATTTGCGCACGATTTAGTTTTTTAATTAAATCACAAAATTATGTTTAACTAAAATCTATTTTAGTTTGCTCACTAAAATGGAGTATTTTGAGCAATAATATGAGTCCTAAAAAAACATCAAAACCCGTAACAAAGAAAGTTGAGGAGAAAAAGAAAGTGGTTAAACCACCAGTCAAGAAGGAAATCAAAAAAGAGATCATAAAAAAAACATCAAAACCCGTAACAAAGAAAGTTGAGGAGAAAAAGAAAGTGGTTA
>CAZYIL010000151.1:2356-3838 GCA_964646945.1 uncultured Marinoscillum sp.
AACCACCGGTCAAGAAGGAAATCAAAAAAGAGGTTACAAAGAAAATTGAAAAACGGGAAGATTTTTCATGGGATTCAATTAGTAATTTTTCTTCTGGGTATTCTGATACTGAAAGAAAAACATTAGAAAAATTATATACTAAGAGTTTAAATAATATTATTGAAAAAGAAGTTATAGATGCAGTTGTTGTAGGTATTTCTAATAGAGATGTAGTTTTAAATATTGGATTCAAATCCGATGGTATTGTTCCTCTTTCTGAATTTAGGGAAATGTCGGATTTAAAAATTGGAGATAAGGTAAGAGTTTATGTAGAAGAACAAGAAAATATTAAAGGGCAACTTATCCTTTCAAGAAAAAAAGCGAAATTAATTGAATCATGGGATAATATTCAAGATGGACTTGATAACGATAAAGTACTTGAAGGATTTGTTAAGAGAAGAACGAAAGGCGGATTAATTGTAGATGTTTATGGAATAGAAACATTTCTACCAGGTTCTCAAATTGATGTAAAACCAATTAGGGATTATGACATTTATGTTAATAAGCCTCTAGAAATAAAGGTAATTAAAATAAATTATTCTAATGATAATGTTGTTGTTTCTCATAAGATATTAATTGAAAAGGATCTTGAAGTTAAAAAAGCCAAAATATTAGCAAAATTAGAAATAGGACAAGTATTAGAAGGTTCAGTAAAAAACATGACAAGTTTTGGTGTATTTGTTGATCTAGGTGGCGGTATAGATGGTCTTTTACATATTACTGATATATCATGGGGTCGTGTAAATCATCCTCAAGACGTTTTAAAATTAGATGAAAAAATAAAAGTAGTAGTACTTGAATATAATACAAAAGATAAGAGAATTTCTCTTGGAATGAAACAACTAACTGAACAGCCTTGGAATTCTTTAGATTCAAAAATAGATATTGGATCTGAAATAGAAGGTTCAATTGTTAATGTTGCTGATTATGGTGCGTTTTTAGAGGTAATTCCCGGAGTTGAAGGGTTAATTCATGTATCGGAAATGTCATGGTCTCAACACTTAAGAAATCCTTCTGATTTTATGAAAGTTGGAGATAAAATGAAAGCAATTATTTTGTCAATTGATAGAAATGAGAAAAAAATGTCACTTGGAGTAAAACAATTAAATCAAGATCCTTGGACTGATGAAAAATTATTAAAAAAATATTCTGTTGGATCAAAACATAATGGAATTGTTAGAAATCTGACGAATTTTGGATTATTTCTTGAATTGGAAGAAGGTATTGATGGTCTTGTTCACGTTTCTGATCTTTCTTGGGATAAGAATATAAAACATCCTTCTGAGTTTATTAAAGTTGGAGAAAAATTGGAAGTTATTGTACTTGAACAAGATAATCAGAATAAAAGACTTGCTTTAAGTCATAAGGAATTGATAAAAAAACCTGTAGAGAAAAAAGTAGAGAAGAAAGAAGAAAAGAAGGAGAAAAAAGTAGAGAAGAAAG
>CAZYIL010000152.1:0-3820 GCA_964646945.1 uncultured Marinoscillum sp.
AGCACAGCATTCATAATGCTGGGGTCGGTGGTTCAAGTCCACCCGTAGCTACCAATCTCTCTTCCCAGGATGTCCCAATATATCCATAACCTATTAATATATAGGTATAATATCTATTTTAGGGTATCCTTGGTCCTAATGGTACTTCCTTGGATACCCCCCCTCTTTGGGGGTATCTATGGGGGTATGTGGAGAGATTGGTGCTTAGGTACCCCCAAATTGGGTTGTCTATGAAATTAACGAGTTCTAAGGTCAAATTTGCAACGGTTGAACTCGGGTCAAAAAAATTTTTTGACGGTCACGGTCTCTATCTCCTCGTCAATGCGAATGGTTCGAAATACTGGCGACTGAAATACCGGTTTGCTGGGAAAGAGAAAACGCTGGCAATTGGTGTTTATCCAGAAGTTTCCCTGGCGGATGCCAGAGAAGCTAGAGATGAGGCCAGGCGCCTTCTCCGTTCTGAAAGAGATCCTAGCCATATCAAGCAACTCGAGAAAAAAATATTTTTTTATAAGAATACAAATAGCTTTGAATCGGTGGCGAGAGAATGGTTTGATTTAAAACGTCATGGGTACTCGGTAGGGCACAACGCAAGAACGCTCAGAATTCTTGAGAAAGACCTGTTTCCAATGATTGGTTCTTTGCCGGTATCAGATCTGAAGACTTCAGATCTTCTAGCCGCGCTTCGAGTTGTCGAAGTCAGAACCATTGATATTGCTCATAGGGCTAAGCAAACGGCGAGTAAAGTGCTCAGGTATGCAGTCGCAACAGGTAGAGCTGATCGTGATATCTCTGCTGATCTGTCAGGGGCTTTGAAATCTAGACAAGTTAAACATCGCGCTACTTTAACAGACACCAGCGAGATTGGTCAGTTGCTGAGATCAATTGATGAGTATCAGGGGAGCTACGTAGTCAAAGGCGCTTTGCAGCTTTCTCCTTTGCTGTTCGTCCGGCCCGGCGAGCTTAGACAAATGACTTGGGCGGAATTAGATTGGCGAAATGCCATTTGGACTATCCCTGGTGAGAAGATGAAAATGGGCTCAGAGCACATTGTCCCTCTAGCCAGCCAAAGTTTGGAGGTATTGGAAGAATTGCATCAAATTAGAAGAAAAGGAGATTACGTTTTTCCTTCTGCTAGAGGTGCCTCTCGTCCCTTGAGTGATAATGGCGTCAGGACGGCACTTCGTTCTATGGGTTATGACAATTCTCAAATAAGCCCACATGGTTTTAGAGCGATGGCGCGTACACTGCTTGACGAAAAGCTTGGTTATCGAGTGGATTACATAGAGCACCAGTTGGCGCATGCAGTAAAGGATCCGCTCGGGAGGGCATATAACCGAACTACGCATTTAGATGAGCGTCGAGAAATGATGCAGGGTTGGGCTGATTATCTGGATGGTCTGAGGAGGGGCTCTAGTAGTACTCCCTAACATAGCCTTAAGCAAGCTCGAGCAGCTCCAGGTCATGGTGAAGCTTGTACTTGAAAGATGTCTCGCATGGCGTCTTCTTCTCCATCGCCTGAGGGGTTATTTGCTGATTCAAGTCTAAATTTTTTCATATTGCCGTCGGAACCCAGGATATTTTCAATATCCGTCATAGGCTTTATACATTGCACTCCAAACTTCCATATAGGCGCCATGTCGCTGTGAATCAAACACCGAGTTTTTGAAGTTTGGGGTAATCAATGTTCGCTCCACTGGGGATTGTCATAATCCACCTAATAGTAGGTCGCTCTTTATTCGTCTAAAAAATTTATTGACATAATGAATATTACCCTTAACCCCCATATATGGGGTTTTAAGAGGATATTCCAAACTAACCTTTGCCTTGATACTCAATCAAAATAGAAAACCCTGATGGAGTGAAATATAGAAATGGAATTATGGATGTGCAGGTTTCGTTTTCGTTCCAATCTATCTACCACATTCAATTAGGAACATATTATGGCGGCTAGAATATTGCGTTTATCGGATGTGGTTAATGTTACCGGGCTATCTAGATCAGCAATTTATCAATCGATGAAAACAGGTGATTTCCCCCATTCTATTTCACTCGGACTTCGGTCAATAGGATGGATTGAGAGCGAGGTCCAGGCTTGGATTGACAGCAAGATAGCAGTAACTAGAAACCAAGCAGGAGTTGATTTATGAAAGAGCTATTAGAATTAAAGCACACCTTGTCCTTAGAGCAGAAAGCACGGATCTTAATCTTTTTGTCTGAACGGTATCAGATTAGCTTTATTCCGGTGAAAGATAAAAAGCCTCTTATTGCAAGTTGGAAGGAGTATCAGGGTAGGCCTCCTATCCCTCAAGAAATTGTTCAATGGTGTCGTTTATATCCAGATTGTGATTGGGGGTTTGTCACGGGCCGGCAGTTTATGGTTGTTGATATAGATTCTGAAGAAGCTAAAGCATTCGCACTCGAACACTTGCCTGAAACGCCAATGAAGCAGAAGACCCCAAGGGGCGAGCACTGGTTCTACTCGGGAGACTCTGAATCAGTGATTACCTCTGCGGGCAGAGGGCTAGATATTCGGGCTGGGGGTGGTTATGTGGTGCTGTGTGCCAATGGCTACGAGCTACATTGGAAGGCTGGTGATTTTGCGCCAAGTTTTGAATATCTGCCGCTATTACATGAAGCTCATGTAGAGGCTATCAGAAACTTCAGATGTGGGAGTATGGATAAGAATCGATCGTCAAAGAAGGCGACTAAGGAGGGCGAACGTAATACCACTCTCACCAAGTGGGTTGGCGGTATGGTGGCGGATGGGTTGAGGGGTGAGTCGCTTTTACAAAAAGCACGTAAAGCAAACCAAGGGTTTGAGCTTCCGTTGTCCGATACTGAAGTCCGATCCGTTGTTTCTAGCATCGAGCATCGGGAATTGGCCAAGACGGAAACTGCACTTAATAACCGTGGCTATAGCTTTGAAGAACTGGTAGCCGAAGAGCTGCCTGAAGCACGCTGGTTGGTGGATGGCATTCTACCTGAGGGCTCCATCATATTGGTTGGTCCACCAAAATCGGGTAAGAGTGCGCTCCTGGAATATCTCGTAACCACTATTTCTGGTCCTGTTCTTTACTTCGCGCTCGAATACAACAAACTAATGCTTCAGCGCCGAATGAAAAAGCTGAGTGATGGGGGGATCCATGGGGGCGATGTGAGGTATTTCGACCGGGATTGTGCTCTGGATGCAGGAATGAGCGAGTTTAATTTCATTCGTGCCATATCCGCCGAACAGAAACCAAAACTCATCATCGTGGATACGTTGGCAAAGGTGAAACCAGACAATGATGGGAGCTACGACAACGAATACAAAGCTTGCGATAAGCTCATACAACTGGCCAACGAAGCTGGAGCGAATCTCATTGTAGTTCACCATTCGAGGAAACAGGCCAAAGATATGCCTGAGTCTTTTGTGGACCAGGTGCTCGGATCGACGGCCATATCTGCTTCGTTTGATAATGTGGTTGGTTATAGACGGGACGGGGACAGCGCAAGTATCAAGGGCCAGGGTAGGCTGATCGAAGACTTTGAATCGGACCTCATTTATGACCAAGGGCGGTTCGCGACTGAAGATATTCACGAGAAAACCAGCAGGATACTGAAAAAAAAGGTGCCCTCCGCCTCTAGGTTGGTCCCTTACTTGGAAGAGCGCCCGCGTACCTCTCGTGAATTGCATGAACTCGTGAATAACGACGAAAAGTATTCCCAAGAGGTCTCAAGAAGTCAGATCAGTAATGAACTCAATACACTAGTGCGTCGGGGAATCGTGAACTCACCTTTAAAAAGAGGCGGTGAATATGATTTGGTGAGGTAATGA
>CAZYIL010000153.1:0-3819 GCA_964646945.1 uncultured Marinoscillum sp.
CCAGTGACCCCTGCCCTGTCAAGGCAGTGCTCTGAACCAACTGAGCTAATCACCCGTTAATATGTTTAAAAAAATATCTTGTTCTGTTAACTAAAGAAAAAGATTTTCATATTTAGATTTGTAATCTAAACAATAAATAATTGTAATAAAAAATGAAAAAACAACCCATATTAATTATATATTTTATATTATTTATTTCTCTATTGGGAATAATAATTTTTCAATTTAACTGGGTAAATCAATTAATCAAATTAAACGACCAATCATTTAGAAAAGAAGTTCAAGATGTTTTGAATACAGTAAGTATTCGTTTGGAAGAGAAAGAAATTTACGATTTAACGAAAGATAACTTACAATCTAAAATAAAAATAAAAAGAAGCAACAATGATGGTCAGATAGAACTTATAGAGAGTTCATTTGTTAAGAAAACTTTAGATTCTATCGATAATAAGTCAAATGATGTTTTACAGTTTAATTTTGAATCAGGCAATCGACTAAATACAAACTCTTCGCCATCAAATACATCTTTTACTATTGAAAAAGGAAGTGATGATTTAAAAATAGATTCTTCTTTGGAAAAGGACATTAATAAATTAATTGTTAAATCTGAGGTAATTCAATTAGTTCTCAATCAATTATTAAATGATGAAAGAGATTTAATTCAAAGAATTGATAAAAAATTAATTCATAAGTTATTATTAACAGAATTAGAAAATAAAGGGATTAATTTAAAATTTCAATTTGCGGTTATTGAATCATCTACAAATAACGAAATAGTTTCAACTATTGTTGACAAAGACTTATTGAATAGCTCATTGAAAACAACCCTATATCAAAATGATGTTGGTAACCTTTCTGCAGAATTGTTAATTCATTTCCCAGAGCAGGAAAGGTATTTATTTGGAAAAATTCTATACAGTCTTATTCTATCCTTGATATTTTTGACTGGAATAATTTACTGTTTTTATTATGCTATAAGCACTATTAATAGACAAAAAAAATTATCTGAAATAAAAAATGATTTTATAGATAATATGACTCATGAGTTAAAAACACCAATTTCAACTATTTCATTAGCATGTGAAGCTCTTCAAGATTCTAAAATTAAATCTGGAAAACAAATGAACAACAAGTATTTAAAAATAATTGATGACGAAAATAAAAGATTAAGCAATCAGGTAGAAAAAGTTTTGCAAATTGCAGTTTTAGATAAAAACAATTCTAAATTAGAATTTAAAAATGTTAATCTACATTCAATTATAAATGATTCTTTGGCCATAATAAGATTTCAAATTGAAAAAAATGGAGGAAAATTGAGAAAAAGTTTTGTTGCTTCAAAAGATAAAATTGTTGGTGATAAAATGCATTTAATAAATGTTTTTAATAATCTTTTAGATAATGCTAATAAATATAGTCAGTCCAATCCTTCTATTACTGTTAGCACATATAATGTAAATGATTTAATAATTGTTGAGATCAAGGATCAAGGAGTTGGCATGAGAAAGGCAATAACAAAAAAGATTTTCGATAAATTTTATCGAGAACCTAAAGGGAACATTCATAATGTGAAAGGTTTTGGATTAGGATTATCTTATGTAAAAAGCATAATAGAAGAACATGATGCTAAAATATTTGTAACAAGTAAAGTTAATAAAGGAACAATGTTTAAAATTAAATTTAATCTTGCAAATGAAAAAAAATAGTATATTAATTGTTGAGGATGATCCCAATTTAGGAAAAATCCTAAAAGATTATTTGATTTTGAAGGGATATGAAGTGACTTTGGCTATTGATGGAGATGATGGATTGAAAAAGTTTAATGAAAATAACTACAACTTAATTCTTGTAGATATAATGATGCCAAAAAGAGATGGGTTTTCTTTGACAAAAGAAATAAGATCTTTTAATAGTGAGATTCCTATCTTTTTTTTGACGGCTAAAACTATGAAAGAGAATATAATAAAAGCATTTAATTTAGGAGCTGATGATTATTTAACAAAACCTTTTAGCATGGAAGAGCTGATTTTAAGAATTAAAGCAATACAAAGAAGAGTTAAAACAAAATTAAAACCTCCATTAGAAGACAAATTTATTTTTAGTGATTTTATTTTCTACCATCAAGAAAATTTATTAATAAAGAATGATCAAAAAATTAAATTGACTACAAAAGAAAATGAATTACTTAAATTGTTTTGTTCAAATATTAATAAAAAAATAAATAGGAAAGAAGCTCTTATGAAAATTTGGGGAGATGATTCTTACTATAATGCTAGAAGCATGGATGTTTACATTGCTAAGCTCAGAAAATATTTAAAACTGAGTGACAATAGCGTTCAAATTATCACCATACATGGTTTTGGATTTAAGATGTTTATATCTGGGTAATTTGTTTCTTTGATTTTTTTTATATATATATAAGTTACTTCAAAAACTATTGATCATGAAAATTATAGGTTCTATATACATCAAAAATAATGCTACAGTAAGAGCAACATATGGAGATCTTGAAAAATGTGAAATTTATGATAGAAGTCCTATAGAGGTAGCTAAAGATTTCGAAGATAACGGAGTTAAATTACTTTATCTTGTTGATTTAGATGGTGTTGAGGCAAAATCTCCAAAAAACTTTCATGCCTTAGAGATGATATCAGAATTTACAGATTTAAAAATAAATTTTACCGGCGGGTTATATCAAAATGAAGATTTGGGCCAAGCTTTTGTTAGAGGAGCAGATTTAGTGACAATAGCTTCTGTTGCTGCTTATGATAAAGAGTTATTTATGTCTTGGGTTTTATCATGGGGCAGAAAAAAAATAGTTCTGGCATGTGATGTTAATGATCATTTTCTAAAAATAGGTGGATGGAAAGAAAACTCAAAGATTCATATTTTTGATCATCTTGACTATTACTATTCTAAAGGAATTAGATATATAAAAGTTACTGATATTTCAAAAGAAGGTAGCCTTGCTGGCCCTAGTATAAAATTGTATAAGGAAATTATAAAGAAGTTTCCTAATTTTTCAATTTATGCTGGAGGAGGAGTTAGAAATATAAATGATTTAAAGAAACTTTCAGATATAGGAATATATGGCACTATAGTCGGTAAAGCTTATTACGAAGGAAAAATAAATCTTAAGGATTTAAAAAATTTTTCATAGTAAAAATCTATTCTTTTAATTAAAGAAAATTAAATTTGCTTACAAAAACATTAATAGTCCAATGGTATCTATAGTAATGGGAAGTAAATCCGATTTGCATATAATGAAAGATGCATCTAAAATATTAAATGAATTTAAAATATCAAATGACATTGCAATATTATCTGCACACAGAACTCCAAAGAGAGCGGCAGATTTTGCTGAAAATGCCAAGAAAAAAGGAACAAGAGTAATAATTGCTGGTGCTGGAGGGGCAGCTCATCTTGCAGGAGTTATTGCGTCTCTTACTAGTTTACCAGTTATAGGGGTTCCTATAAAGAGTTCCAATTCCATTGATGGTTGGGATTCTTTATTATCTACAGTTCAAATGCCTAGCGGCATTCCTGTAGCAACTGTTGCTATAAATGCAGCAAAGAATGCAGGGATTTTAGCTGCTCAAATAATTGGTTCTTCAGATGAAGATATATCCAAATCTATTTCAGATTTTAAAGATAATCTTGCAAGAAAAGTTGGAGAGGATAATGAATTATTACAAAAAGAATTATAATAATTCCAATTTATTTTTATGTCCAAAGAAAAAAGAAATTTTTTAGAGGAAATAATTGATTCTGATTTAATAAATGGTTTAGATAAGAAAAAAATAAAATTCAGATTTCCACCTG
>CAZYIL010000154.1:0-3773 GCA_964646945.1 uncultured Marinoscillum sp.
TGTGAGAGCATATAAAAATCCTGAACAGGCTGCTGATATATCAAAACTGTAAGAATTTGTTGCACCTACTTTATTAGCAATAATATTAGCAGTAGATGGAAAAAACATGTCTGGGGTTACTGTTGCGCAAATTATTAAATCAATATCTTCTGGGTTAGTTTTCGTTTTTTCTAATAGACCTTTAACACATTTCGATCCAATAATTGAAGTCCCTTTGCCTTTACCTTTTAATATCCTTCTTTCTTTTATTCCCGTTCTTGTCGTAATCCATGCATTAGTAGTATTAACCAATTTTTCTAGTTCAGCATTCGTTAAAATATATTCGGGAACATAACCATATACTCCAGTAATAGTTGATTTTATTTTTTTCAGATCCATTGATAATTTCCAACTTATTAATTAAATATTTAGGCTAAAACTTCTTTTTCTAATATAACCTTACCTTTGTAATATAGTTTACCTTCATACCAGTGTGCTCTGTGGGGTAAATGAGCTTCTCCAGTTGTAGGGCATATTACAAAATTTTTTGAATTTAGTTTATAATGAGTTCTTCGTTTATCTCTTCTCGTTTTTGATGTTTTACGTTTAGGATGTGCCATTTTATTTAATTTATGTTTTAATATTTTTTAGCAATTCTAACCTAGGATCTATTTTTTTATTTTCATCCTTTGTAGAAAACACAAAAGTATCAATAATATCTTCATTTTCTAAGCTTGGATGTAGTCTTTTTATTGGTATAGATAATAAGAAAAAATCATAAATAAATTTAGAAACATTAAAAATAGATGTATTATATTTTATTGTGATTATTTCTTCATTAATTTCTTCATCTAGTTTTCCAAATTTCACTATAATTTTATCTTCTTTTTTTAGATTATAATTAAACTTTTTCAAGGTTCTATCACAAATCAAGTTTACACTTCCTTCTATATCAAAATACATTTCAATAAAATTGTTAGTTTTATTTATTATGAGTTTACAGATTCCTTTTATGTCTTTTAAATCATTGTTTTCATCATAAAAAAGAAATAATTTTTCTGATAATTGAAAAGAAAAAGTATTTTCATTTTTTGAAAGACTTTTAATATTTATATCGAATTCTCTTAATCTTTTAGAAATCATTTATTAAGAATAATTTATTAAACAAAACACCAATAAAAAAACATAAGAAATTTCCCTATTTTTTTAAAATATTAACAATACCTGTTATTAATTATTTCCAAATTTAATAAAATGGAATTATCTAATGAGGTATTATTTGCAAGATTTTTTCCTGCTATTTCATAAGCAGTTCCATGATCTGGTGATGTTCTCACATAATTTATTCCAGAAGTAAAGTTTACCCCTTCATAAAATGACATCATTTTGAATGGGATTAAAGCTTGATCGTGATATAAAGCAAAAGTTGCATCATATTTTTGAAACTTTTTACTACCAAAATACCCATCACTTGAATATGGACCATAGAGAAAGTTATTTTGAGTGTTTAATAATTTTATTAATGGTATAATGATTTCTTTTTCTTCACTTCCTATCATATTTTCTTCTCCAGCATGTGGATTTAATCCTAAAATTCCAATTTTTGGATTTTTAATTTTAAAATCTTTTTTTAATGAATCAATTAAAACCTTTATTTTATTTTTTAGTTTATCAATTGTCAATTTTTTAGTTATAGACTTAAAAGGTATATGACTTGAATAGATTCCCATTTTAATTTTATTAGATACCATCATCATTAAATAATTATTTGATTTAGATTTTCTATAAAAATATTCCGTGTGACCTGGAAAATTAAATGCATCAGATTGAATATTTTTTTTATTGATTGGAAGTGTAACTATACCATCTATTTTTTTATCAAATAGATGTTTTGTTGCTATTTTCAGGGACTTCAAAGAATAATTTCCAATATTCTTTTTAATTTTTCCAGGGTTTATTCTTATTCGATTATTTGAAACTTTTATAATATTAATTTTATTTCTTATTATTTTATTTATTGAACTAACTAGATTATAATTTAATTTTCTTTTCAAGATTAATGAGTAGAAATCTATAATTTCTGGATTACAAAATATTATAGGAGTAAAAAGACTGATAATTTTGTTATTTGATAGTGATTTAATCAGAATTTCTGGTCCTATGCCATTTATATCACCAATACTAAATCCTAGAATTGGTTTTTTCTTATTTTCTTTTTTCATTAATTTGAAAGTAATAAAAATATATTTAGAAAATTATTTATTTAGTGAATATAATTAAATCTAAAAAAAAATTAGGACAACATTTTTTGAATAATCTTTCAATAGCTAAGAATATAGTTAAAGAATTTAATTATAAGAAAAATATACTTGAAATTGGTCCTGGAACTGGTGTTTTGACTAATCTTTTGGTTAAACAAGAATTTATTAAATTCGTAGCAATTGATATTGATAGCAGATGTATTAAATATTTAGAACAAAAAACTAAATTTAAAAAAGTTACCTTAATCAATCAAGATATTTTAAAAGTTGATTTTAGATCTTTATTTAAAACTAATTTTTCTATAATAGGAAATCTCCCATATAATATTTCCAGTCAAATCTTATTTAAGATATTAGAAAACAGAAATTCTATTGATACAGTTGTTATAATGTTGCAAAAAGAAGTTGCTGAAAGAATATTATCATTAAATAATTCAAGAAAATATGGTATATTATCAGTATTAATTCAGACATATTTTAAAGTTTCACTAGTTTTAGAAGTTGAACCAAAATTTTTTAAGCCGTCTCCTAAAATTAACTCATCCGTATTAAAATTAAAAAGAAATCAGTTGATTGATATAGGGGTAGATTTCAATTTTTATAAAAAAATAATAAAAGGAAGTTTCCAAAGTAGAAGGAAAACATTGAGAAATGCTTTAAAAAATCTAAATTTGAATAAAAATTTTTTTTTAGATATTTTTTCTAAAAGGGCTGAACAATTATCAGTTAATGATTTTATTTGGCTTGCTAACTTCTTAAAAAATTAAAAAAAATGAAATTCTCGTTAACTAATCACTTTAAGGAAAAGTTTTCTCAAGCAATTAAAAATAACGATAAAATATTTATATCTGAATCATTATTTGATGTTCGTCCTGAAGATATTACAGAATTGTTATATGAATTTAATTCTATTGATTCAAAATATGTTTTAGATTCAATCGATTTATCTATTGCATCAAAAATAATTAGTGAACTAGATCAAGATACTAGAGTGAATTTCTTAAAAGTTTTTTCAGCAGATGAGATAGCAAAGTATCTTGAAAAGATAGATTCTGATGATGGAGCTGACATTTTATCTGATTTGAATTTAGATTTAAGAAATAAAGTAATTACATCTATTCAAGATGATGACAGATCATCAAATCTTAAAGACTTAATGAGATATGATGATGATGTAGCTGGAGGTCTTATGGCTAAAGAGTTGGTCAGGTGTAATTTAAATTGGAATATTATTCAATGTATAGATCAAATTAGAAAACAAGCTGAGGAAGTTTCCAAAGTATATAGTGTATATGTTACTGATAATTATGGGAAATTAATCGGTAAAGTTTCCTTGAAAAAGATAATTATTGCAAATGATAAAACTAAAATAAAGGAAATATATGATGATTTTGTAGTGTCAGTAAATGTGTATACGAATAAAGAAGAAATTGTTCTCATAATGCAAAAATATGATTTAGAAGCATTACCTGTAGTGAACAAAAGAGGAAAATTGGTTGGTAGAATTACAATTGATGATGTTGTTGATGTTAT
>CAZYIL010000155.1:0-3691 GCA_964646945.1 uncultured Marinoscillum sp.
CTTACGGATCTCGTCGAGGAAATCATGAAATTATGATGAGAGGAACTTTTGCAAATATAAGAATTCGTAATGAAATTTTATCGGGAAGAGAGGGAGGACTTACCTTATCATTTGTATCTAATCAAGAAATGTCGATTTATGATGCAGCAATGGAATATAAAGAAAAAAATATTCCTTTGATAGTTATTGCTGGAAAAGAATATGGAACAGGCTCTTCCAGAGACTGGGCAGCTAAAGGAACTAAATTATTAGGTGTAAGAGCTGTTATTGCGGAAAGTTTTGAGCGAATTCATAGATCTAATTTAATAGGAATGGGTGTTTTGCCTTTAGAATTTATGGATAATCAAAATAGAAAGCTTTTAGGATTTGTAGGAAATGAAAAAATTTCAATTAAAGGTATTAAAAAATTAATACCAAACAGTATTCTTGAATGTGAAATTCATTCAGAAAACACAAAATTAATTAAATTAAAATCTAGAATAGATACAAAAAAAGAGCTTGAATATTTTAAAGCTGGGGGAATATTGCAATATGTTTTGAATACAATTGTTGAGAAGGCATCCTAAATTGGAATGTCGATTAATGATGCAAATCTTTTTGCAATTCTTGGCCCTACTAATACAGGAAAAACCTATTTAGCTTTTGAGAGACTTTTATCTTATAAATCTGGCATATTCGGTTTTCCTCTTAGATTATTAGCCAGAGAAAATTATGACAAAGCAGTTAGAAAAATCGGACTTAATCAAGTGGCCTTACTTACAGGTGAGGAAAAAATTTTTCCCAAAGAAGCAAAATATTTTTTTTGTACAGTAGAATCAATGCCAACCAATATTGAAGTTGAATGCATTGTCGTAGATGAAGTCCAATTAGCAGCAGATTATGAAAGAGGACATATATTTACAGATCGAATACTTAATTTTAGAGGAACATATGAGACAATTTTTTTAGGGTCAAATATTATAAAAAATATCCTCATTAAATTGTTTCCAAAAATTAAGATTGAACAAAGAGATAGATTTTCAAAATTATCTTTTTTACCAGCACAAAGCATCTCTAAACTTAAGCCGCGCTCAGTAGTTGTTGCTTTTAATATTAATAAAATTTATGAGATTGCTGAGAACTTACGTACCCACAAAGGTGGTGCGGCAATTGTTCTTGGATCATTAAGTCCTCGTACTCGAAATGCACAAGTAGAAGTTTATGAAGAAAAAAAAGTCGAATATCTAGTTGCAACTGATGCAATTGGAATGGGTTTAAATTTAAACATTAATCATGTTTCTTTTTCATCCTTTCAAAAATTTGATGGACGCTTCAAACGTAATTTAACTCCTGTTGAAATAGGTCAAATTGCTGGGAGAGCAGGGCGATTTCAAAATAATGGAACCTTTGGTTATACAAAAGAAGCAGAGTTCCTAGATCCACTTATTATTCAATCAATTGAAAACCACTCATTTAATGCAATTCAAAAAATTTATTGGCGAAATTCTAATATTGATTTCAATTCAGTTGATACTGTATTAAATTGCTTAAAACAATTTCCAGTTAATAATTTTTTTATACATAAAAAAAATGCTGAAGATGAAATTAATTTTAGATCATTAATTAATGATGAAGATATAAAGCCATTACTAAACTCCCTTAATAACATTAGTTTATTATGGGATGTTTGTAGAATTCCAGATTTTCAAAAAATATTAAATGACAGTTATTTAATATTTTTAAAAGATATTTTTTTACTTCTTATTAAAAATAACAATAATATTCCAGAAGATTGGTTTAGAAAAAAAATTTTTCATCTAGAAAATTTTGATGGAGGTATTGATGAATTATCATTAAAAATTTCGCAAATTCGAACATGGACATATATAGCTAACCATAAACAATGGCTTATTAATGCTAATTATTGGCAAGAAAAAACTATTCAGATAGAAAATCATTTATCTGATCAGCTTCATGTAAGTTTAACAAATAGGTTTATAGATATATCCGCAAGTTATTTTGTTAATGCAGAATTAAGGGGTTATGATCAAGTTGTTGAAGTTAATAACAGCAAATCGATTGTATTGAATGGGGAAAAGTATGGTTTTATAAATGGTTTTAATATAAAATTAGACCAATTTGCATTTTCTCATTCTCTTTTCTCACTAACTCATGTTAAAAAATCCTTACGTTATATGATAGATGATAAAGTATCTAATTTTTTGAATGCCCCACACGATTCTATTAATTTGGCCAATTCTCAAGATTTAAGACTTGATCAAGATATAAAGATATATTGGGGTGATGAACCAATTGGTTATTTATCTAAAGGAAGCAATATACATTCTCCTAAAGCAGAAGCAATAAATTCAGAATTTTTAAATAGTGAAAAAAAACTTTTAATATCGGCTAAGCTTCAGGATTGGTTAGACAATAAAATTAAAGAAGAACTAAAACCAATTAAAGATAATTTAGATAACTCAATATCATCAAAAGTACGTGCGATTGCATTTAATACATTTGATCAATTAGGCACTTTAATAATTGGTGAAAATACTAATTTTATTAAAAAAATTGAAAGCGAAGATAAAACTAATATTTCTAAACTTGGGATAAGAATTGGAGCTAAATTTTTTTTTACACCAAGTTTTTTAAAAAAATCAGCAATGGAGATTTGTGCAATACTATGGAAAGTGTTTAACTGTTTCTCGAAAGATGCTTATTTTCCACTTCCTAAAGATGGTAGGGTATCTTTTATACCAGAAACAGAAATGCCTGACACCTATTGGTTTGCTATTGGATATCAATGTATAAATAACTTTGCCTTGAGAATTGATGTATTTGAAAGAGTATTTTTTCTTGCTAGACAAAAAATTAAATTCGGACCTTTTCTTGAATCTGCAGATATGATGAATCCAGTTGGATGTAATTCCGATCAACTAAAAGATATTTTGGCTTTTTGTGGATTTGATCATGTTGATTTAATAGATGGAAAAAAATTATTTTATTTAATACCTAAAAAGAAAGTCTCAAAAAATTATAAAAATAATAAGAAAACTATCAAAATAAAAGCTAATAATAAAAAAAAGCAAAAACTTGTGAAAAATAAAATAAAAGCAGATCCGGATTCTCCTTTTGCAGTTTTAGAAAAACTACTTTAATAAGTTCTAATATTTTAGGTAAAATTTTGTTACAATCTTTAAAAAAATTATTTCAAAAAAATCAAAACCAAACAGAAACTGATAATATAGAAGAATTAACAATTTTGTGCGGCTTAATGATGGAGGCTGCTAATACAGATGGCAAAGTCACTCAGGATGAAGTAAATAAAATTTCATCTATTTTAATTGAAATTTTTAAACAAGATCCTTCAGCAGTAGAAAAAACTATAATAAAAACAATAAAATATAAAGATGAACCAAAATCCTTACATTTTTTTACATCAAAAATTAATAAAAGTTTTGATAATGAAAAAAAATTATTATTAATTGAAACTTTATGGCAAATAATTTTAGCTGATGGAGAAATTCATGACTTTGAATCTAATTTAATACGCCGTTTGGCTGGGCTCTTGTACATTTCAGATGTTATTTGTGGCAATCTTAGAAAAAAAGCTTTAGAAAAAATAAAGGTCAAGGAAAATAATTGATGACTTACATTGTTGATGAAAATTGTATTAAATGCAAATATATGGATTGCGTAGAGGTTTGCC
>CAZYIL010000156.1:0-3658 GCA_964646945.1 uncultured Marinoscillum sp.
AGGATGAAAAATTTTCACTAATTTTTTATATTTTTTCTTAATTTGATTAAGATCTACTGGTAATTTCAATTCTAGCAATTTTAATGCATTATTCTGTTCTTTTGTAAGTGTTTCGTCTATCAATTTATTCTTATAAAATCCATAATGACTATCTTTTTCGAAAAAATTATAATCATTATTCAAAAGTTCATTAATTTGGTCCATAATTTTGCTTGGCTTTCCTTTTAGTGGCCAAGATGGGCGATCCCATATTGTGTCTTTACGCATTGCTTGCTCAATTTGGTTGACTGTTAATCCTTTATAAAAATCCCATGATTTATTATACTCTTTTACGTGTTTTAAACAAAAATAATAATATTCATTTAAAATAATGCGTGATTTTGGTGCTTTGTATTCACCTTTTTCATTACAATCTTCTTTATCACACATTCTTGAATAGGATTTTTCCCAAGACAAATCTTTTATTTTGATATCAAATTTAAATTTAGACACATAATAGTATATAGTTCATTATTAGTGAATCGTAAAAAAAGAATTAATGATAAATTAAAAAAAAATCTTAAAGATTTTAAAGTATTCATTGAAGATAATTCTCATTTGCATAAAGGGCATAATAATTTTGATGGTGAAGAAGAAACCCATATTTTAATAAAATTATTGTCCAAAAATAAAACAAAATATAATCGTTTAGAAATACACAGATTAGTTAATAAAATTCTTATAGAGGAATTTTCAAAAGGTCTACATTCTTTGGAAATTAAAATTATAAATTAATTCTAGAAATTTCTATCGCTGATATTTGTTTTCTAGAATGAGATAAAATCTTATAAGAAAAAAAATTATCTTTTGTAATTTCACCATAAAGAGGTATTTTTTTTGTAATTTCCATGATGTAACCTGCAATAGTAGTTGATTCGCTTTCAGGGGGATTAAGGTCAAAAAACTTATAAAGATCTTTTAAATTATTTTCACCATTAGTTATTATTACTCCTCTATTATTAATATAAAATTCATTACTAGGACTATCAATCTCATCAACAATTTCTCCTACAATCTCTTCAATTATATCTTCTAATGTTATTAATCCTAAAAGTTCTCCATATTCATCAACAACAAAAGCCAGATGTTCTTTACGTTTTTTAAATTCCACAAGTTGGTTCAATAAATTAGTTGTTTCTGGAATAAACCAAGGTTTATTAATTTTTTCAAATATTAACTCCTTAGAGCTATCACTTGTGCTTAGATCAATATTTAAAGATCTTACATTTAAAAGACCAATAATATTTTCAGGATTTTCTTTCCATATAGGAATCCTTGTAAAGCGTGAAATATTAATTTTGTTTATTAAATGAGGAGTTTCTAAAGAACTATCAATTGAGTAAATGTTTTTTCTATGAGTAAAAACTTCCTCTACAGTTGTATCATTAAGTTGTAATATACTCTGTAGCATTTCTTTTTCATGTTCATAATCAGGATTTGATGTCTTATATAAATCGATTACTCCTTCAAGCTCCTCTTCTGATTGTTGATCTTTTATATTTGTATCTTGTTCTTTTTTTTTAAAAAATAAACTTACAATAAAATTAATTAAATAAACAAAAGGAAAAAGTATTTTATTTAAATAAAAAATTATAGGAGAAATTATTAAAGCGGTTCTTGTTGGTTTATTTATAGAATATGTTTTTGGGAAAACCTCTGCAAATATAACCAAAATTACAGTCATTAATAATGTTGCATAGAATATTCCAGTAATGCCAAAAAGATCATAAAAAAAAGCTGTAGCTAAGGCAGAAGCAAGAATATTGACCAAATTATTTGATAGTAAAAGTGAAGAAATAACCGATTCTTTTTGATTTAAAATTTTAAGAACATAATTAGCTCTTCTGCTTCCTTTTTTAATTTTTGAAACAATTCTAGCTCTAGAAGTTGCTGTTATAGCTGTTTCAGAACCTGATAAAAAGGCTGACAATAAAACTAAAATAATTAAAGCCAGTATTAGGGCTATAGTTAAAAGAGACATTTTATATTATTTTAGTATTTTAATTATATTTTTTTGATTCACGTTTCTAGAATAGTAAGCTTCTCCAATTTCTTTTAAGAGTATCAAGTTAATTTTGTTATCGCTATTTTTTTTATCTTTTTTAATAATAGATAATATTTTTTTATTATTTATTTTTTTATCATATATTGGCAATCCAACTTTGCATAGATGTTCAGTTATTTTTATTAATTCATTTCTTCTTAAAGTACTTAGTTTATTCGATAATTTTGAAGCAATTACCATACCAATTGAAATTGCTTCACCATGCTTAATTTTGTTTTTATATTTATTTAGGGTTTCAAGGGCATGACCAAATGTATGACCAAAATTAAGCATAGCTCTCGATTTATTACTGATTAAAACCTCTTTACTGTCAGACAATATAAATTTAGCTTTGATCTTAATGCTTTTATGTATTCCATATACTAAAGCATTTTGATCAAATTTGAAAATCCGTTTATAATTTTTGTCTAACCAATTAAAAAAAACTTTGTCATTTATAAGTGCATGTTTAACAATCTCAGCATATCCAGATATTAATTCTTTTTTTGGTAAAGATCTCAATATATTTGGATCAATAAATACTTCATCAGGTTGATAAAAGGTTCCAATTAAATTTTTTCCATGATTTGTATTAATTCCATTTTTCCCTCCAATAGAACTATCTACTTGTGAGAGAAGAGTTGTAGGTATTAAAATGAATTTTACACCTCTTAATATTGTGCTTGCAATAAAACCACTAAGATCTCCTATTGTTCCTCCTCCAATCGCAATAATTAATGAATTTCTATCAATGCCAAACGATAGAATTTTTTTTGTAATTATTTCATAATTATTAAAGTTTTTTATTTTTTCAGAGCCTTTAATTTTGATTACAAATATATTATTTTTAAATTTTAAATTTTTTATTAAATATTCGACATTTCTATCAATTATAATAATTATTTTATTTTTATTTGTTATTAGTTTTGTTAATTTTTTTTTAAAAAAATTATATCTTATTTCAATAAAATAATTTTTCTCAATACTTTTTATTTTAATCTTTTTATTCATAAAATTTTTTTTAATTGAATTTTAATTTGCTTTAGGGCTTCTTCAGCATTTTTTGAATTATTTACTATTAAATTTGATTGTGTATAATATTTCTCTCTCTCTTTAGCTAAATCAAGAAGCTTATCTATTATATTTATATTTTTAATTAAAGGTCTTTTTTTAGACTTTTTTAATCTATCATGAAGTATTTCTACATCTACTTTTAAGTAAATTGTAAATGAGTTTTTTAATAGCGTTTTTCTAGTTAAAGAACTTAAAATAGAACCACCTCCAAGCGAAATAACGCAATTTTTCTTATTCAGCAAAGATAAAACAACATCCTCTTCAATTTTTCTAAAGTGATCTTCGCCATGTTCTAAAAATATTTGATTTATTGTTTTATTTAAATTTTGCTCAATAAGTTTATCAGAATCATAATATTTCATCTTAAATTTTGTTGATAACAATTTACCTAAAACAGATTTACCTGATCCCATTAATCCTATTAAACAAATGTTCTTTTTGCCTAATTTTTCTAGATTTAACTTCATTTTTGCATTTTTCTTATTATTGACAAATTTAAAT
>CAZYIL010000157.1:0-3650 GCA_964646945.1 uncultured Marinoscillum sp.
CGTTCCCAGTTTAATTAATTCTTTTGCAAGATTAACATAATAGTCCACCGTATGAATTGTAGAATGAGTAATGCATAAACAAGATTGAGAAATCATTCCAGCTTTATTAGCATAATCAATTGAAAGTTTAAGATTTCTACTATCGTTTAGTCCTTCAAAAGATCTTGCAATATTTGTTCCTTGTTTCTTTTTTACTTTAAACATTAGTTCTCTTACATCTTTTGCAACAGGGGACATACTAAGTGCATTAAGACCTCTTTCAAGCATTTGCGTTTGAATCCCTGATTCATTAAATGGTTTTGTCCATTTTCTTAATATCTTATTTGGGTTTTCCCCTGCTAATAATTGAATTTGCTCAAAACCACCACCATTTGTTTCAATCCTATCCCAACAGCTCATATTTATTATGGGTTCAGCAATTTTTTGAAGTTGAGATCCATTCGGCATATATTTTCCTGAAGACTGCCACATATCCCTATAAACTAAACAGAGTTTAATATTTTTAGACATTTTAATTAATCGATTTTTGTTATTTTAACAATTTTTCCTTTCCCTTCTGAAATATCTTTAATTTTTGAACTAATTATTTCTTCTATATTTTCTTCATTTTTAGTTTTAATATTTATTCTATTAGATAATAATATAAGTAGATTACTTAAAAAATAAACTAAAAATAAAACAAGAACAACTACTACTATACCAGTAATTGAAATTGAAAATATATTTAAAATGTTCATATAAACTAACCAATAATTTTTTAATGCTGTTTTATTTAGCTTTACAATCTAAAAAAACTTAATTATTTAAAAAATCAATATAAAAAATACTTTAATAGTAATTTATGGAGATACTAGAAGTAAATAATAAGAAGTTAGAAAAAAATTTTATAGATATTTCTAAAAAAATTTATAAAAATGACCAATATTGGGTAAGGCCTCTTAATGTAGATATAAATAATGTTTTCAACAAAAACAAAAATAAAACTTACAGACATGGCAATTTAAATAGATGGATTATAACTAATAATAATAAAGTTATTGGAAGAATTGCAGCATTTTATAATAATAAAACACTAAAAATAGGAAATAAAATTCCAACTGGAGGTTGTGGGTTTTTTGAATGTATTAATGATCAAAAAGCTGCAAATAAATTATTTGATACAGCAAAAAGTTGGTTAATTTCTAACAATGTACAAGCAATGGACGGTCCTATCAATTTTGGTGAAAGAGACAAATGGTGGGGTTGTTTAGTTAAAGGTTTTAGTATAAATCCAAATTATCAACAAAATTATGGTAAAAATTATTATAAGGATTTATTTGAAAATTACGGTTTTCAACTTTTGTTCAAGCAATTTACTTTCACTAGAAATATTGCTGATCCTCTTTCCGAAAGATTGTATTATAAAACAAAAGTTGCTATGAAAAACCCGAATTATAATTTTAAACATATCAATAAAAATAATTTGGAAAAATATGCAAATGATTTTAGAAAGGTTTATAATGAAGCATGGTCTAAATATCCAGGTGTATCAAAACTTTCATCTTTACAAGCAAAATCAATCATACAACAACTTAAACCTATTTTGGATGAAAAAATAGCTTGGTTTGCATATGATAAAGAGGAGCCTGTTGGATTTTTTATATGTATTCCTGAAATGAATCAGATTTTTAAATACGTTAATGGAAAACTGAATTTGATAGGAAAAATTAAAGTTTTTCTTCACCTCAAAATGCTAAAATCTTGCAAAAAAATAATAGGGTTAGTTTTTGGTATTGTTCCAAGTCATCAAGGAAAAGGTTTGGATGGAGCATTAATAACTGCAACTAGTGAGACCATTCAAAAAACATTATCTTATGATACATTAGAATTAAATTGGATTCCAGATTTTAATTTAAATATGATCAAAGTAGCAGAACAAGTCGGTGTTCAAATTGCTAAAGTCCATCATACCTATAGATATCATTTTGATAAATCTATTCCAATTGAAAGAGTCCCGATCAAATAGTTAATTAATTATTTAAAGCTTCAGCTCCTCCTACAATTTCTAAAATTTCTTTTGTAATTGCTGCCTGTCGCGTTCTATTATATGATAATTTTAATTCTTTTAACAATTCCGTTGCGTTGTCCGTTGCTTGACTCATTGCTGTCATTCTTGCTCCTTGTTCAGATGCATTAGATTCCAAAATGGATTTAAATAAATTAGCTGTTAAAGCTTTCGGAATTAAACCATTTAAAATATCTTTTTTACTAGGTTCAAAAATATAATTTGATTGAATATCATCATCTTCTGATTTTTCTTGTTCTACTGGCAAAAAATCTGTATGAACAACTTTTTGAACTGCAACATTTTTAAATTCATTGAATATTACCTCTATTTTATCATAATGTTCTTTGTTAAACTCTTGAATTAAATATTCGACAATACTAGAAATTTCATTATAATCAGAATTTTTTAAGATAGACCAATATTCATCATTAATTTTAAAATTTCTTTTTTTAAAATGATCATACATTTTTTTTCCAATTGGTAAAATTGTTAAAGAATTATTATCATAATCTTTTTTGTATTTATCTTCAACTAATTTCATTGTGTATTTAATTACACTGCTATTAAAACTTCCACATAGCCCTCTATCTGAACCTATAACTATCAATAAAACATTCTTTATATTTCTTGAGATTAATAATTTGGATTCGTTGTTTTGACTATTAGAACTTAAATTTTTCAAAATAGTTAACAGCTTAATGGAGTAAGGTCTAAGTTGCAATACTTTTTCTTGAGCTTTTCGTAATTTAGCTGCAGCAACCATTTTCATAGCTTTGGTTATTTGTTGTGTGGAATTAACTGATACAATACGATTTTTAACTTCTTTTAAACTAGCCATGATTAGTTAATCTTTATAATTAGAGGCCAATTTTTTTGCAACTTCTCCAAGAGTTTGCAAACTTTTCTCATTTATCTTCCCTTCGGATAATTCATCCAACAACTTTTTATATTTTGAATTAACTTCCAAAAGATATTCTTTCTCAAGACCTGATACTTTTTTTAAGTCTACACCATCAAAAAATCCATTTGAAGAACAATAAATTACAGCTATTTGTTCTTCTACTCTTAAAGGGGAATATTGATTTTGTTTAAGGATTTCTTGGTTGGTTCGTCCTCTATCAATAACAAGTTGTGTAGCAGCATCAAGATCTGAACCAAATTTTGAAAAAGCTTCTAATTCTCTAAAAGCAGCTTGGTCCAATTTTAAAGTTCCACAGATTTTTTTCATGGATTTTATTTGAGCAGATCCGCCAACACGTGAAACAGATATACCAACATTAATTGCAGGTCGAATCCCTGAATTAAATAAATTAGATTCCAAAAATATCTGACCATCAGTAATTGAAATGACATTAGTAGGAATATATGCTGAAACATCCCCCTCTTGAGTTTCAATAATTGGCAAAGCTGTAAGTGAACCTCCTCCTTTAACTTTATTTTTTAATGAATTAGGCAAATCATTCATTTGAGATGCTAAATCATTATTATTAATAATTTTTGCTGCTCTTTCTAATAATCTAGAATGGAGATAAAATACATCTCCAGGATACGCTTCTCTTCCAGGTGGTCTTCTTAAAAGTAATGAAACTTCTCTATATGAAAC
>CAZYIL010000158.1:0-3635 GCA_964646945.1 uncultured Marinoscillum sp.
CCATGTTTTGTATTAACTCCCAAAAGTCTACTTAGACATCCTGAACTTTTTTCATCTATAACTGAATTTACTAAATCAAAATTTTTGGAAGTTATAGATGATGAGTTTGTTAAAAAATCTAAAATTAGCAAGCTTATTTTTTGTACTGGAAAAATTTATTATGATTTAAAACTAAAAAGACTTAATAAAAATATCAGTAATATTGCTATTATTAGAATAGAACAATTATATCCTTTTCCATTAAATCAAGTTATAAAAATTATTAAAAAATATAATTGTAATAATATTTATTGGGTACAGGAAGAACCGAAAAATATGGGATATTGGAAATTTGTTAGTAATGAATTAATTAAATATAATGTAAAATTGATATCAAGAAAAAGAAGTTCATCTCCTTCAACTGGTTATTTTAAAACACATAGTAAAGAACAAGAGGCATTAATGGATAAAGTATTTTTATGAAAAAGAATGATAAAATAATGGAAATGTTTGTGCCAGCTGTTGGTGAGTCAATTAGTGAAGTGACGATTTCTGCTTGGCTAAAATCGGATGGAGAATATGTGGATTTGGATGAAATAATTGCTGAGATTGATTCAGATAAAGCCACTTTTGAATTGACAGCTGAAGCCTCTGGCAAATTAATTATTGAAGCTGAAGAGGGAACTACTTTAGAGATTGGCAAGTTGATTTGTAAGATAGATATTGTAGACAAACCTAATAATGATAAAAAAACTGAAATATCTCAAGTAAAAACATCACAAGAATCACCTATGATTGAAAATAAGCAAAAGTCTGTATCTACACCAGTTGCAAAAAATATTTTAGAGGATAAAGGTCTTGATCCTAATGAAGTATCTGGGACAGGTGCGGGTGGCAAAATCACAAAAGAAGATGTTTTAAAATCAGAGAAGAAAAGCAAATCTCTTGAAGATTCTAAGGCAGAGTCTGATAGTCATGAATTTAAGGGAAATAGAAACCAAAGAAGGGAAAAAATGAGTCAACTTAGAAAGACAATTTCTAAAAGATTAGTTAGTGTAAAGAATGAGACAGCTATGCTTACCACATTTAATGAAGTAGACATGGATCCCATAATGAATTTAAGAAAAAAATATAAAGACTCATTTAAAGAAAAATTTGATGTTAATTTGGGGTTTATGTCATTTTTTACTAAAGCTTGTTGTGTTGCATTAAATGATTGGCCTGCGGTGAATGCTATGCTAGACCAAAATGAAATTGTTTATAATGATTATTGTGATATTTCTATTGCTGTTTCTACTCCAAAAGGTTTGGTTGTTCCTGTGATAAGAAACGCTGAGACTTTAAGCTTTGATCAAATAGAAAAAGAAATTATTAAATTAGCAACAAAGGCGAGAGATGGGAAGTTATCTATTGAAGAGATGCAAGGTGGGACTTTTACAATAACTAATGGTGGCATTTTTGGGTCTATGATGTCAACACCAATAATTAACTCACCTCAATCTGCTATATTAGGTATGCATAATATTGTTAAAAGGGCAGTAGTTGTCAACGATGAAGTATCAGTAAGGCCAATGATGTATCTAGCTCTTTCTTATGATCACAGAATAATTGATGGTAGAGAATCAGTCAGTTTTTTAGTTAGATTAAAAGAATTACTTGAGGATCCTTCGAGACTGATGTTGAAAATTTAATTTTTGTTCTTTATGAATTGTAATAATTTTTCTATTTGACCCTTTCTTTTTTTAATCGATTTTTTTGTCCAACTGTTCTAATTCCTTTGAGAATCTGTTTTACAAGACTTATATAATTATTGTGTTCTTTTAAAGTAGGAATGAACATTATTACAATATTTAATTTATTGTTACCTTAATGTTAACAAATTGTTAACAAAGAAACAAACTCTTTTAATTTTTCTTTTGAATTAACTATTAATTTTTAACAATAAAATTTATATTGCAGAATAAATTTCAATGCCTAAGGACAAGAGGGTTAATTCAGTACTTATAATCGGTTCAGGTCCTATTATAATTGGTCAAGCTTGTGAATTTGATTATTCTGGAACTCAAGCCGCAAGATCTCTAAGAGAAGAAGGAATTGAAGTCACTTTAATCAACTCTAATCCTGCGACAATAATGACCGATTCTGTTACTGCAGATAATATTTATCTACTTCCACTTGAAAAAAAATCTATAGAACATATTTTGTCTAAGCACAAAATAGATGCTGTATTACCTACTATGGGAGGGCAGACAGCTTTGAATTTAGCCATTGAATGTGAAGAAGCTGGTATCTGGAAGAAATTTAATATTAAAATGATCGGTGTTAACACAAACGCAATAAACACAACAGAAGATAGAGAAAAATTTAGACTAAAAATGAAAGATATTGGAGTGAATGTTTGTGAGGGTGAAGTAGCAACTTCTTTTTTGAGAGGAAAGGAAATTGCACAAGAAATTGGATTTCCTTTGGTAATTAGACCTTCATTTACTTTAGGAGGTACTGGTGGTGGTTTTGTTGAAAAAGAAGAAGACTTTGATGATTTGTTAACTAACGGATTAAATTGTTCTCCGGTTCATGAAGTCTTAGTCGAAAAAAGTATTTTGGGATGGAAGGAATTTGAACTTGAACTCTTAAGAGATAATATAGGGAATATAATTATTATATGTTCGATAGAAAACTTTGATGCAATGGGCATTCATACAGGAGATTCTATTACAGTGGCTCCAGCAATGACCCTTCCAGATACTCTTTATCAAGACATGAGAGATCTTGCAAAAAAAATGATGAATGGGATAGGTCATTTCGCAGGAGGTTGTAATGTTCAATTTGCAATTGATCCAGATACGGATGAATTGAATGCAATTGAAATTAATCCTAGAGTTTCAAGATCTTCTGCTTTAGCTTCCAAAGCTACAGGATATCCTATTGCCAAAATCGCAGCAAAACTTGCTATAGGATATAATTTGGATGAATTAGATAATCAAATTACAAAAAAAACATCAGCGTTTTTCGAACCAGCATTAGATTACGTAGTTGTTAAAGTTCCAAGATGGAATTTTGATAAATTTTTAGGATGCGATAAAACTTTGGGATTACAAATGAAATCAGTAGGAGAGGCTATGGGAATAGGTAGTAACTTTCAAGAAGCATTACAAAAAGCTTGTCAATCTTTGGAGATTAAAAGAAATGGTCTTGGTGCAGATGGTAGAGAAATAATTGATCAAGACATACTTTTAAATAGCTTAAAGTATCCCAGTTGGAATAGGCTATTTCATATATATGATTCTTTTAAACTTGGGTTACCGTTCAATACAATTCAACAAATAACCAAAATTGATAAATGGTTTTTATATCAAATTCAAGAACTTGTCTTTATAGAAAAAGAAATTGAAAAATATAATATTGATACAATACCTAAAGAAAAATTGATGTTATTGAAAGGAAAAGGTTATGCAGACCGCCAAATAGCTCATTTGCTTAAATGTTTAGAAAGTGAAGTTTTTAAGAAAAGACAAGAGTTGAAAATAAAGAGAATATATAAATTAGTTGATACTTGTGCTGCTGAATTTGAAGCATTGACTCCTTATTATTATTCTACTTTTGGAGATGAGAATGAATCCATTTCTTCAATAAAGAAAAAAATTTTAATTTTAGGA
>CAZYIL010000159.1:0-3614 GCA_964646945.1 uncultured Marinoscillum sp.
CTAGGGCAAAAGGGGGGTTACCCCTTTTTATGCATATTTATCACAAATAATTTTAGGGATAAGTTGTTCCTTTAACGTATCTAGTTTTTTATAGCATTTATTAATTGTAACTTCACTTATTTCACTAATAATATTGACACTTTTTTTGCTAATGTTTAAATCACATACTTGTGCGACAAAATATATAATCCCAGCAGCGATTGAATGAGGTGTATTTTCAGGGATCAAATTCTTTTTTTCAATTTGGTAAGCAATAAAACGACATAAATTTGTGAGTTCTTCATTAATATTTAATTTACTACAATATCGGTCAATAAATGATATTGGGGTGGTTTTACAGAGAAGTGTTTTATCATTATTTGAAAAGCCACATTCAATATCATTTACAATAGATATAGCATTTTTACAGCCCTTTGTAGCGCTTGTATTATCTAAGTTAAACATGGTTGCAATTTCTTTTTGTTGCAACAGTAAATCTTCTATTGAAGCATTTCCTTTAGGTAAACTAAGTTGGTCTCTAATTAATTCAATTTCACCTCCTAACCTAATTGACAAACCTTCAATAATCCTTACAGAAAACCAACTATCTAATCTGAAGCTGTTTTTAGATGGATCTTGAAGAAATGATTTACCTGATAAATGGGTATTGATTTCCCCCCAAGGTTGTCTAAACCTTACCTCACATCCTAATTGATGTACATAGACATTTTCTTCTAATTTGTTATATATTGTTTCTTCAATATAGTTCCTGTATCCATATCCAATTCCGTAGTTAATTACTACTTCTCTTCTGACAAATTCGCTGTAGGGAAAGAAACTATATTCAATTGTTGGAAATATCCAATGTCTATAATCTATGTTCTGGTAGGTGTCACCACCAAGGCCAGACATAAAGCCTGTTGACCATTTATCGTTAATGCTCCAGACAGTTTTAACTGTAAGTTCCTTCCTGTTTCTTTTGCTAATATATGTATTGTCATCATTTTCATATTTGTTGTTAGATTTTTCAAAGTCTAGATCGAATTGTATCTTAATTTTATCTGTTACTTTATCTGCATCAAATTGAATTTCAACATTGGATTGTTTCCTACTAGTTTCATTTTCAAAGTTTGCTTCACCTGCACTTTGAAATACCCAATTTTTCCATTTGTCCGAACTTGATTCATTTGAATTGTCATTACTAATTAAGCTATCAATAGAAATCAAAATATTATCTGCAATATCAATTTTCATCAGATAATGTACTAAGCCAAGTTCAATTCTTCTTTTTAATGAATTTCTAGTTTCATCTTTAGTCATTTTAGGGTTTGTATCAAGAGTTAATGATATGTTGTTATCAGAGAATTGGTTAGAGCCAATGTAATCTAAGGTATATCTGTTACCGTTATTAGCATTTCTGTTTCTGTAAATAAAAAGCTGTATGTCAGCTAACCCCTGTTCTCGTACGTGGTCAACATAATTAATTTCTTTCTTTAAAAAATTATTGTCACATCTATCACATTTGATATATAATTTGATTAATTCATTTTGTCCCTTGAGACTGAAAGAGAAATTAAGAATTATTATTAAGAATAGAAATTTTTTCATCAGGGTTATAAAATAAATTTATAATTCCAACTCTTTTGATGGGTTCCAGAAGATTTTATTAAAATCTACAACTTTGTCATCAACAATTGTTATTCCTTCCTCTAAAAGTAATTTTTTCATTGTGTTTTCTTCATAAAAGTGATGTTTTCCTGTTAGTAAACCATTTCTATTTACTACTCTATGGGCAGGAATAGATCCATCAAAGTGTGAATTATTCATTGCCCATCCTACTATTCTAGCACTTTTAGAAGTTCCTAAATATTTAGCAATAGAACCATAAGAAGTAACTCTACCCTTTGGAATTAATTTTACCACTTCATATACATCGTTAAAAAAGTTTTGGTTTTGCATATTTGATTTTTTAGATTCTTTCAAGAGCAGAGGAGGAGGGATTCGAACCCCCGGTACCTTGCGGTACAACGGTTTTCAAGACCGCCGCATTCGACCACTCTGCCACTCCTCTGTATTAGATTTTCTGCCTGCAAAACTATAAGAATTATAATTTTTGACAAATATAAATTTCAACTTATTTTTTTTGTTTTATTTTTTTTAATGCGATATCGATACTTGTATTCCATTCAAATCCAATAAGTAAAATTGTTGATATTACATATACCCAACCCATAAACGCCATTAATACTCCAATAGAACCATATATTTTATTATAAGTTGAAAAATTATTTAAATAATAAGAAAATGCTAATGTAATTATAACACATCCAATGGAAGCCAAAGTTGAGCCTGAAGAAAAAAATTTCCATTTATTATGGATAACAGGAGCAAAATAATAAATAGACGTAATCACTAGATAAAATATTATAAAAAGAATTATTACGGAAAAGAGATAAGTGTAATACAGAAAATCATTAAAAAAATAACTGTTTGAATGTAACCAATCAGTCAAAAAGGCACTTATAGTTGAGAGTAAGATTGAGAAAATTGCTACTAACGAAAAAATAAGCGTCAGTATTAACGCTGTAATTCTTGTTTCAAAAAATCCTCTATTTTCAACAACCTTATGACAACTATTAAATGTTTTGATAAGAGTATTAAATCCATTAGTTGATAAAAATAAAGCAGCAAGTACTCCAAAAGATAAAAGGCCACCTCTTTTAATACTTATCAAGTCAAGTATTGTTTCTTTTGTTATATCATACATGTTAGTAGGCATTATTTGATATAAAAAATCCATTATTTTTTCAGAATTTATTTCAGGGATAAAAACATTTATATATGGGATGAGAGCAAACAAAAATATAATAAAAGGAAATGCTCCTAAAGTAAAACTAAATGCTACGGCTAAAGATCTTTCAAAGATTTCATCTTCTCTTATTTTTAAAATAAAAATTTTAGTTATTTGATATAAACTAATCGCTGTATTTTTAAGATAAAAACCTTGTAAAAATGATCTTAATATTTTTTTTGTATTCTCTATTTTATTCAAAATATTGTAACAATTTGTTTTTCATGATTGAAGGAATTCTTTTTGGTTTGCCTGTTGATAAATCAATAAATGTAAGAATGGTTTCTCCGGTATTTATTAATTCTTTTTTATCATTAAATATTTTGTAGAGAAACTTAATTTTTAAATTTGGCATTTCAGGTATTTTTACATGTATTCTTAACTTCTCATCATATTTAGCTGGCACTAAAAAGCTTGTTGCCATCTTAATAACAGGCATTCCTATTCCAATCTCTTCCAAAGATTTATATGTGAAATCTATGTTTCTAAATAATTCTACTCTGGCAATTTCATAGTATGTTGCGTAATTTCCATAGTACACAAATCCCATTTGATCAGTATCAGCATACCGAACTCTTATATCAAAATTATCTTCTATCATTATCGATAAATTTTTCTTTTATTGAGTGCTCTATGTAATTTCTTTGCGTTTCTATTGTGCTCACTTAGTTCTTTTGCAAACACATGATATCCAGAAAAATCATCCTTTAAACAAAAGAAAAAAAAGTCATGATTGTTATAATCTAGTGTTGCATCTATCATTTTTTTACTACTCATTTTTATA
>CAZYIL010000160.1:0-3602 GCA_964646945.1 uncultured Marinoscillum sp.
CTAAAGTAATTATTGAAAGATAAAAATTTCTATTTAATATAATTTTCTATTATATCAATAGATATTCTAAATAGTTGATTTTCAATTAATTGTAAGCATTATTTTTCAATCGTTTCAACTATCGTTTCAACTAAAATCACTAAATAACTATCAATAACATTAGTGTAAAAATATACTTATATTTGTATTGTTGAAGGTAACGAACAATTAGCTAAGACGCAAACGCACATTTCGTGCAACCTTTTTCGTAGCGTATCACGGTGAAAGTTAAACATGAAAACTATGTTTAATAATACTGGTGATAAAAACATCACAAAACTTATAAAAGCTCTAGAAGAAAACACTAGAGTACATCGTAAACTTTTGGTTCAAAAAAATGAAGAGAGACCAAAGGTTTTATATACCGATAATTTTGCTAATCAATTAGGCATTAAACCTGCATCTTTAAGATGTTATGTATGGCAAGCTAAAAAAGGTAATGAGGCAACTCAAAAGTATTTACCTAGAGGTTTTAAAGGCAATAGACCTTATTGGGTTAAATCACAATTATATGACATACTTGGGTATGATTCCACTGATTCTTCTATAATGTCACGGTCTAGCTCTGCTAGATCCGTGGCTAAGGTGTAGAAATATGAGTTTCTTTAAAAATAGAAAGCTTGTTCTTCATACTGGCGATAAGCAATTTAATTGGCGTCATCGTCATGAACAATCATGGTATATAAAGCTACCTTTTTTTCTTAGAAACTGTTATGACTATATGATTGATAAATCTGATACTGGCGGTGTCTTTGATTGTATGCTTTTATATGATTGGCAATATGAAGCATTTAGAGATGATAGTAAGTTTTGGTCTATGGATAAAATTATTAATAGTCTAAATGAACATCGCACACTTTTAAGAAAGCTACACGATGTAGACAAGAAGACTGGTGAAGAGAAATGGAACGGTCTAGTCTTGATTGAAGATTACTATTGTTTGGTGTGTGGTCATGGTACTTTAGATGTAAATAAGCATAAAAGCTCTTACGAAAAAGGCATCATAAACTCATACATAAAACATGGTATTGATTTTAACAAAATTAGAGGCTTAAAGGCTGTTAATTTAAAGTATAGCAAGAAAAAAGGTAAGTCTTCTAAAGGCTCTGAAAGAGATAAGTAATAATGTTAGTTAAAGTGTTATACATATTAAGAAAAAAAGGCATTTAAGGTCTGTATAATACTTGGTATGAAAAAAAATATTTTAAAACATTTGTTTTTTTTATTAAAAAAAAACCTAATACAAATAAGGTAAAGAAAAATTATGATTGATACATATAATGAGTTTGATTTTGAAAGTATGTTATGCGATAAGTATCGTATTGAAGTACCTGTTGATTTTGAACATATGAGAAATAAGAAAATAAGAGTTATTGATTTACATAGTGATGAAAGTTTCATATTTACATGTAGCGGTAAGCATGTAAACAAACTTACATTAGAGCAATTTGTAATGATGCTGAAGATGAAACAATAAGAGACGGACGGCTCTGCCGATCCGTCAAAACAATAATTATATTTGTAATGACATGAAGACGAACAAGTATTATCCTAAAGGCTGGCAAGACCACGACTACTTTGATTTAGATATGGCAATGAAGTTTGTAGCTGAAAAATTCGGCAAAAAATTTAGTAGAGACAACAAGAGAACTATTGTAAAACTAGGCCTTAATGGTACGGTTGAAACTAAAACTTTTGATGAGTTTGCTGGTATTAAAGATGGTAAAAAAAGCACAAAAGGTTATTCTAAAAAAGACCTTATTAAGTACTTCAAAACATAAAGAAAGCATGCCTCTTGTTTTACTTGGCAAAACTTATTATTATCTGCGATTGTGTAAGTTTTAGGGCGATTAACAATATTTTGGTTATTGTAAAAAACAATAATATTTGCAATGGTATTTGAAACGATTTTTTAAAAACGCTATTTAGGTTGAAATAGGGTATATGATGATATAAGTATAAGTTATATTAACTATATTTACATGTTCGTTTAACTTCAATAAAAGAAACAAGGTTTTAGTTTTTTTCTTTATTAATAAAATTACTCAATCACTTTGTTTGACATATAAAAGACTGATTTAAAGGTCGGTTTACAAAAGCAAATAAGCCTCTAGAAATAGGGGTTTTTTGTTTAGTCTTTATACTTTCTTAGAAATGTTTCTTTGTCTAATGCTTTAACATCGTTTTCTTTAAGATTCTTAAAATTATTAATAATGTATTCTTCAACTTCATTTATCATATCATAAGGTAAGGTTTCACTAAAACCATTTGGTAGTTCTTTTTTCGTTAAATATCCTAATTGTATTGTATAGTTTTGTTTTAGTTGTTTTTCATTATTATGAACTTCAACTCCACTTCCTTCATACTCGTATTGCCTAACTGCAATACCTTGTTTCATACTTACATTTATTGATATGTTTCTTCCTTTAGGGTCGTTTGTTTTTCCAATCTTAATTGCTTCTTTATTATGAGTGTAAATAAGAGATATGTATAAATAGCCTTTTTTATTTTGGTCATATCCATACATAGCACAAGATGTACAACCTGATTTGTAGCTGTGTATATGGTCTACTGGTCTGATTCTAAAAGGCTTGTGTCCTTTTGTATTACAAATAATTGTAACCTTAACATTGTTGCCTTGATAAACCACTTTAGAGTAGTCATATTTATTGCCGTGTATTTCCTTTGCTCTTTTAATGAACTCATCTTGGGTCATTCTTTTTTTCATTCCTTGGGTTATTCTTCCACATAAGTCACAACCTTGTCCTGCTATATGGTCTCTAGGAGTTTGTTGAAACATTACATGCCTTCTACATATAATATTTACTTTAATATTATTTTTTTTGTATTCAACTAAAGAGTAGTTGTACCTTTCTCCATGTACACTTTTAAATTGTTCAATAACTTCTTCTTGGGTTTTAAGAGCGGTTCCTCCACATCTTTTACAACCATATGCTAAATGATTACTTGGTGTTTGTTTAAATTCTTTATGTATAGGGCAAATGATAATTACTTTTCTATCCATTCTAAAGTAAACAACTTTAGAGTAGTCGTATTTGTCACCATGCTTCTCCTTAAACCTTTTAATTACATCTTCTTGTTTGTTTCTATGGCTATCTGCTCTTTTTTGTTTAGCACAATATTTGCAACCTTTACCAACTAAATGATTCATAGGCATTTGTTCAAAATACCTTTCACATTTATAACAATATATTTCAACTAAAGTATGATTGTTTTTATATACAACTTTATCATAGCCAAATTTTTCTATTTGATTTTTAATAGCTTTTTCAATAAACTGTTCTGTTGTAAGAGTTAGTTTTTTAGTTCGATTTTCTACACCACAATCAGAACAACCATTTCCTCTTAAATGTACACCTGCTCTTTGGGAAAACTTTTTTCTATGTTTTTTACAATAGATTATAACCTCTTTATCATTACCATCATAAACTACATCTGAGTAGTCATATTTATTTCCGTGTTTCTCTATTGACTTTTTAATAAATTCTTTTGTATTTGATTTTCTCACTAATTCAATCTACAACTATCCAAGAAAAATTCAA
>CAZYIL010000161.1:0-3587 GCA_964646945.1 uncultured Marinoscillum sp.
GTTTTAGCAGCTAAAGAATGTGGTTATGAAACCATAATGATAAATTGTAATCCTGAAACTGTATCTACTGATTTTGATATAGCAGATAAGCTCTATTTTGAACCTGTTTTTTGGGAACATATTTATGAAATTATATTACATGAAAAGCCAGAAGGAGTTATTGTACAATTAGGGGGTCAAACAGCTCTTAAATTATCTCATAAACTTGATAAATATGGAATAAAAATAATTGGAACTAGTTATAATTCTTTAGATATTGCTGAGAATAGAGGAAGATTTTCTGATTTATTAAAGAAAAATAAAATTCCTTACCCTGATTATGGTACTATAGAATCTGCTTCTGATGCTTTGATTTTATCAAAAAAAATTGGATTTCCTCTTTTAGTTAGGCCTTCTTATGTGTTAGGCGGTCAGTCAATGAAAATTGTAATTAATGAAAAAGAATTAGAGGAACATGTAGTTGATTTAATAAAAGATAAACCTGATGGTAAAATTTTATTAGATCACTTTTTAAGTGGAGCACTTGAAGCTGAAGCTGATGCTATTTGTGATGGAAAAGATGTTTATATAATTGGTATCATGGAACATATTGATCCTGCTGGATTTCATTCGGGAGATTCTTATGCTGTTTTACCTCCATATAATCTAGGAGATTTAGTAATTAGAAAAATAAAAGAGTACACCAAAAAAATTGCTTTGCAATTAAATACGATTGGTCTGATTAATATTCAGTTTGCTATTAAAGATGAAAATGTATACATTATAGAAGCTAATCCTAGATCGTCACGAACTGTTCCTTTTATATCAAAAGCTTATCAAGAAACATATGTAAATTATGCCGTTAAAATAATGTTAGGGAAAAATAAATTATCAGATTTTTCATTTAATCCAAAAAAGAATGGTTATGCAATTAAAGAACCTGTATTTTCATTTAATAAATTTCCTAATGTAAATAAAGAATTAGGTCCTGAAATGAAATCCACTGGGGAGTCTATTTATTTCATTAATGATTTAATGGATGACTATTTTACAAAAATTTATTCTAAAAGAAATCTTTATTTGAGTAGATAAACTTTATAATAATGGTTAAATTTTTATTTTTATTATTATTACTCTATGTGTTTTATAGAATTATTACTTTCTTTTTTAAAAATAATACAATGAAGAAATTTAATGCTGATTCTAATAAATCAACAAATCTTAATAATAATAAAAATAAAAATAATAATTTAAGAAATAAACATACTTCCAAAGATTCAGGTGAATTTATTGAATATGAAGAGCTTGATTAAATATTAATAACTTTACATCTCATGAATTGGTTTAAAAGAAGAATAAAAAACATTAAGACTCCTACTTCCAAAAAAAAGGAATTACCAGATGGAATGTGGCATAAAACTCCTAAAGGTTCTATAGTTCATATTAGAGAACTTAAAAATAATTCTTATGTATCGCCTGACGATGATTTTCATTTTAGAATTGGCTCTAAGGAATATTTTGAAATTCTTTTTGATAATAACTTTTTCGAAGAATTAGATACTGATCTTGAATCAGAAGATCCTTTGAATTTTAAAGATAAAAAAACGTATAAGAATAGACTTTCTTCTGCCCAGAAATCAACAGGATTAAGTGATGCTGTAAGAACAGGTGTTGGAAAATTGAATAGTTTATCCATTGTTATTTGTTGTATGGATTTTTCATTTATAGGAGGTTCTATGGGATCAGTTGTTGGGGAAAAAATTTCTAGAGCGATAGATTATTCGTTAAAATCTAAATATCCGCTATTAATTATTTCTAAATCTGGTGGTGCAAGAATGATGGAATCAACTTTTTCATTGATGCAAATGGCTAAAACTTCTGCAAAGCTTTCTTTATTATCAAAAGAAAAGATACCTTATATTTCTCTATTAACGGATCCAACTACAGGAGGTGTTTCTGCTTCTTTTGCAATGTTGGGAGATTTTAATATAGCAGAACCCAATGCTTTGATAGGATTTGCTGGTCCTAGAGTTATAAAAGAAACTATAGGATCAAATCTTCCAAAAGGATTTCAAAAATCAGAATTTTTACTAGAAAATGGGTTTTTAGACTTTATTATTGACAGAAGAAATTTAAAAAACAAAGTGTTCAAATTATTAATGTTGCTTAAGAGTTAAGTTTTAATTCTTATTTTATATTTGTAAAAAAATGATGATTACATCTGTATCTTTAACAATTGGAACTTCAGTTATAGCTTTTACAGTTATTATACTTCTATTAGTACTTTTATTATTATTTGCACAGTCAAAATTAGTACAATCTGGGGATGTTAAAATTTTCATTAATGGGGATGAAGCTAATCCTTTAGTTGTTTCTGCAGGATCAACATTGCTTTCAACTTTGTCTTCACAAAAAATGTTTCTACCTTCTGCATGTGGTGGCGGAGGTACATGTGCAATGTGTAAATGTAAAATTCATGAAGGAGGGGGAAATGTTTTACCAACAGAAGTAGGTCATTTATCTAGAACCGAACAGCAAAAAAATGTAAGATTATCCTGTCAGGTAAAAGTTAAAGAAAATATGAAAATCGAAATTCCAGATGAAATTTTTGGAATAAAAAAATGGGAATGTGAAGTTGTTTCTAACTATAATGTTTCAACATTTATAAAAGAATTTGTTGTAAAATTACCACCAGGAGAAATTTTAAATTTTAAGTCAGGAGGATACATACAGATAGATGTTCCGGAATTGGAAATAAACTTTAAAGACATGGATATTACACCTCATCCAGAATTAGGACATAAAAAAGACATATTTAAATCAGATTGGGATCATTTTAATTTGTGGCCATTAAAGATGATAAATGATGAACCAATTTTCAGAGCATATTCAATGGCAAATCATCCTGCTGAAGGAAATATAATTATGCTAAATATTAGAGTTGCCACCCCACCTTGGGATAGAGAAAATAACACATGGATGGACATAAATCCTGGAGTTTGCTCTTCATATGTTTTTTCTAGAAAGCCAGGAGATAAAATTTCAATTTCTGGTCCTTACGGAGAATTTCATATAAATAAAACTGAAAGAGAAATGATTTATATTGGTGGAGGTGCAGGAATGGCTCCTTTAAGATCTCATATTTTTCACTTGTTTCATACTAATAAAACAAAAAGAAAAGTTTCTTATTGGTATGGCGGAAGGTCAAAAAAAGAATTATTTTATTTAGACCACTTTAGAAAAATTGAAAAAGGGTTTAATAATTTTAAATTTTATGTGGGATTATCTGAACCTCTCCCTGAAGATAACTGGACTTTGAAAGATAATTTAAATGATAACAAGGATGGATATGTAGGTTTTATTCATCAAGTTCTTTATGATAACTATTTAAAAAACCAGGAAGAGCCGGAAGAAATAGAATATTATCTCTGTGGTCCACCACTAATGAACCAAGCTGTTTTGCAGATGCTTAATGATTTAGGAATTCCGGAAGAAAATATAAGATTTGATGACTTTGGTGGTTAGTTATTTGCATAATTAAGTATTTCATTTAAAGCTCTAAAGAAATTATTATAACATATTTTTTCTATTTCTTCTTCGCTGTAATC
>CAZYIL010000162.1:0-3581 GCA_964646945.1 uncultured Marinoscillum sp.
TATTATCAATATATTCTAAAGTCCATACAGATTGTGACTCTCTGATTCTAATATAGTTCTCATTATCAGAAATAAATTCTGGTCTAGAATATAAAGAAATCATCCTAATATTATTTTTATTTTCAGATGAAACTTCCATTACTAAATCTCTATCAGTCAGAGGCCAATTGATATTAACAGTAAAATAAACATAAAATTTGTCTTTTTTGAGTGGAGATATAATCTTGCTAGATTCAATTTTGTACATCCATTGATTCGCATGATCAAAATCCATTATAAATGAAAAAATACTATCTATATGTCCATTTACAAAAGTTTTTCCAAGAAATTCTTTAGTATCATTATCAAGATTTCTTACAGAAACTTGGACATGATCTTGATTTTTTTTTAATTCCCATTCTGAAGGATTTTGGATCCAAAAAGTATAGAATATTAATAATGAAGAAAAAAATATTTTTGTCATAATAAAAAATTTCTTTAAGATGAAATTTTATTAATATCATCAAAATTATATCTTAGTCAAGAAAATATAAATAAAATAACTTAAGACTTGATGAGTGTCAACTACAAATTTCTATTTATTAATATTATATTTTCATCTTTTGTATTAAATGTTTTTTGCCAAGAAACTAATGATTCAATAAAATTGGATCAGGATACAATCCTTAATGCTAAGAAAACTCTTATTAATAATGACACTTCTAGAACAATTTATAACCTAAAAGATACCATCAAAGAAAAAGAGATTTCTTTCCTATTAGAACAAATAAAAATCAATAGAAAATCAATAGAAATAAAAGATTCTAAAATTAATAACTATAATTTAAAAATAAATGAAAGAGATACGCTGGAAATGATTATATCAATTTCGAAAAATGATGATGTGATATTTAATTACTACTTCAATGAAAACCCTAACTATAGAGCATTAAAAAATGGAAATATTATTTATGATAGAACTACTAAAAAAATATATTTTGATTTTATACCTGATAATGCACAAGCATTAAAAAAATTTCTTACCTGGAATCTTTTCGCTCATAGTTTATTGGGAGATTTTGGTTCAGATAATATTAGTATTGAGATAAATAATCTTGATTATCCACCTAGGATTGTAAATAAACAAATTGATAAAATAATAAGAGAAAAATATGATTATAAATACAAACCAATTGTTAGTGATGGACAGGATGGTGTCCTTTTTTCATTAAATACCGATGCTCCCGTCAACGAATTTAACCCTATCAATGGAGAAATTCTATGGAAAATAAATCCTAACGAAATCAAAATGCTAGAAAAAACTTTTTCTTTTGTATTAAAAGTTTACAAAAAAAATAATCCAGAAAAATTTGATGTTGATACCTTTAAAATAATTTATTCAGAAAAAAATTATGCTCCTATCTTTGGTAAAACATCAAAATGGATAGTAGAAGAAGGAAAATATCATGAATATAAGATTCCGGTAGAAGATCCTAATGTCAATGATTCACTATTAATCGAAAATGTTGGAGCGCAATTTCCTAGAGATATGATTCTCGATAGCAAAAATAAAATCATTAAGTTCAGTCCTGATTATGAACATGTGACAAAATCTAATGGATCCCAGAACTATAATTTGCAACTAAAAGCTACTGACATTTCAGGTCTAACTTCTCAAAATTCTATAGAAGTCATGGTTTTAAATTCATTAAATCCAGAAAAAGTACAAGAAAAGATCAATACTCTATTAAAAGAACTAACAAACCAACAAAATGAACTCGACGGTATAAACGAAAACTTGAAATGGATAGAAGCTAAATCAAAAAATAATAGAAAAGTTAGGACTTTTACAGCTGCTGGAATAACATTTTTAGGAGCAGTAGTAGGAGTTTTAGCTTCAAATTCAGAGGTCTCTAGAAAAGCAGTTCGATTAGCAGGACCAATCATTGGAGCAAGTGGAGCTGTTCTATCTGTAATTAATGAAGTTTTATCAGGAGAAGACAATGAAATTAAAAATCTACTTCAAGAAACCATTAAACTCCAATCCAACGTCATAGCTAAATACGATAGATTGAAATACTTTAAAAATTCAAAAAACAACACTGATTTTGAAAATCAAGAAGTAGATCTATTAATAAGGACTATTGAAAATGATAGAGAATCTCTAAATAAAAATTTGTTTACAATTTCTGAAAACTATAAAAGAATTATATCAGAAAAAAGAATAAAAAATATACTTCTAAAAAAATGAATCTATTAAAAAATTTTATTTTTCTCTTACTCATCTCCTCTTGCACAGCTGTCAATCATAAAGAGAGAATGAAAGAAATTGATGTTGCGCTAAATTTCGATAATTTCCCTGATACCTATTTAAAAATGAATCAATATTTTGATACAAAAGAAATATATCATTCTGATGATAGGTTTGTTTTTCCTAAAAGAGAACCGGTTGAGCTCCCTGAAGAGTTTGAATACAATGAAAAATTAATTAATACAAAAAAGTATCTAGATTCTTCTTATACACAAGGTTTTCTTGTCTTACATAAGGATAGTATTTCCTTTGAATCTTATTATTTGGGACAAAAAAAAGCTACTAGGCATATCTCTTGGTCTGTGGCCAAATCCTTTGTTTCCGCCCTTTTTGGAATCGCTATTGAAGAGGGCTACATAAAAAATATTGAAGATAATGTAGAAGAATATCTTCCAGAACTAAGTTCATCAGGATATAATGGAGTAAAAATAAGAGAGTTATTACAAATGTCCAGTGGCATTAAATTTGATGAAACATATTCAGATTCTCTTTCAGATATTAACAGATATTGGAGAGGATTTGTGCTTGGAGATTCTCAAGATGCATTTGCTGCCACACTGAAAAATGATATTACTCCTGGAACATTTAATCACTATGTAAGTATCAATACTCATGTTCTCGCTATGATACTTGTGAAAACAACAGGAAAATCTTTAACTGAATATCTAGAGGAAAAAATATGGAAAACAATAGGGATGGAACATAATGGATACTGGCTGGTGGACGGCAAGGGTATGGAAATGGCACTTGGAGGCCTCAATGCTACTGTAAGAGATTACACGAAAATGGGAAAATTATTTCTAGACAGTGGAAGGTGGAAAGGAATACAAATCGTTCCAGCAAAATGGGTAATAGAATCAACTTCTGTTAATGCCGAACATCTTGAACCTAGTAGTGATAATTCTGCACACCCAAATATAGGATACGGATATCAATGGTGGATACCTGACACTTCTAAAACATATGGAGAAGAAGAAGAATTTATGGCAATAGGCATATATAACCAATTTATCTATGTCAATCGCTCTACAAACACTGTGATAGTAAAAACCTCTGCCAACAAAAACTACTATAATCGCTTTAACAATCCTTACGCTAGCAAACACGGTGCAATAGAACTATTTAGAGAAATAGCTCATATGCATGAATAATAAGTTAATAATTAACTTTACAGCTGTACCATATAACCCTTACTTGGGTCAATTTTTCCCTTTAAAGATTTTAAATACAGTTCATGAACTTCTTTTGGATCGTTACAATATTGTAATGTTATGTAATTCTTAATTTTCAT
>CAZYIL010000163.1:0-3564 GCA_964646945.1 uncultured Marinoscillum sp.
TGAGTAGATTTTTTAGATATTAAACCCGTTCGCAATCTCGAATCAGCTCCTGCAACATTAAAATAACGCAATATTATAAAATTAAAACGGTTTTTATTTTGTAACAAAAATTTTTCAGTTTTTATTTTTGATTCTCCATATGGATTTAGAGGTTTAACTCTTTCTGTTTCAAGGATAGGATTATTTTTTTCTGGATTTCCATAAGCTGCAGCTGATGATGAAAAAATAATATTTTTTAAATTATTTTCAAAGCATACTTCAAATAGTGTAATTGCGTTTTTAGTATTATTAGTAAAATATTTTTCTGGATTTCTAAGTGATTCTTCAACTTGAATAAAGCCCGCAAAATGCATCAAAGCATCAAAATTATTTTGATTAACTATGTCTTTAACCTTATTTTTATCATTTATATTACACTCAACAAAATCAATGTTATTTGGCAATAACTCTTTGTGACCAGTTGATAAGTCATCAATTACTGTTACAGAATGTCCTTTATCAATAAGTTCTAAAACTACATGACTCCCGATATAACCTGCCCCACCTGTTAATAGTATATTCATTTAGTTAAATTAATTAAACTCTTCTTCAATATCAAAATTTATCTTATTTGATATAAGTAACTTATTATTTAACTTATTATGTCGGATCACACTATTCACAAAAAAATATTAAAAATTATAAATTTATTTAATAATAAAGATTATAACTCTGTTATTAAATTAACAAATATTCTTTTTAAAGATTACAAAAATATCCCAATCTTGTACAATTTGCATGGTGCATCATTAGCTGGAAATGAACAACATGAAAGTGCTATTGAATTTTATAAAAAAGGTATTGTATTAGAACCACAAAATGAAGAAATATTTAGAAATTTATCTAAATCATTGATTGCAATACAAAAATTTGATGAAGCCATTAGATATTTAAATAAAGCAACTAAAATTAACAATATTAATCCTGACGCTTATTTTAATCTAGGATTAGCTTTTAGTGAAAAAAAACTTATAGAAAAAAGTATTAAGAATTTTCTAATAGCTGCTGATCAACAAAAAAATTTTCCAGAATGTTTTTATAATTTAGCAAATGTATATCTAAGTACAGGAGACCACAATCAGTCAATCTTATATTATAATAAAGCTTTTGAATTAAATAATAATTATTATAAAGCGCAAAATAATATTGGTGTTGCATATATGCAATTACATCATTTTGATGAAGCTATTAAACACTTTAATAAAGCACTGAGTATTTATAATAATTATCCAGAAGCATTTTCTAATTTAGGCGTTGCTTATATGGAAAAAAAAGAATTTGGAAAAGCATTAAAATATTTTGATAAAGCATTAAAAATTAACAATAGTTTTTTAAATGCTCATGTACAAAAATTATTTATTCAAAGGCGTTTTTGTGATTGGTCAGAAATTGGGAAAGTAAAATTGTTATTAGAACAATTAGCTAAAACAAATGAAAGTATAACTCCTTGGCAATTATTTTCTATTGAAGATAATCCAAAAAATCATTTAGATAGGGCAAAAAAATATTCATATAAATTTTTATCAAGTGAAAAAATTACAACTCATTTCAAAAACAAAAAAATTAGAATTGGTTACTTCACCCCTGATTTTTTTGAACATGCGGGAATGATGAATATGGCAGGCATTTTTGAAAATCATAACAAGAAAGCATTTGAAATTATAGCATTTGATTATGGTATCTTAAGAAATGATGCAATGCATCAAAGAGTAAAGAATTGTTTTGATAAATTTTTGTATGTAAAGAAACTAAGTGATAAAGATATTGCATATCTTGCAAGAGATCAAAAAATTGATATTGCAATTCATAGAAATGGACATAGTCAGAACTCCAGAAGCAATATTTTTGCCTATAGAGCAGCTCAATTACAAATTAGTTATCTTGGTTACCCAGGAAGTACTGGTTCAGAATTTATTGATTATATGATCGCAGATCAAGTTATTATACCTCCTGAAAATCAAAAATTTTACTCTGAAAAAATTATCTATATGCCAGATAGTTACTATCCAACTGATAACTCGAGAAAAATAAGTGATAAAAAATTTCAACGTTCTGATTTTAACTTACCTGAAGAAGCATTTGTGTTTTGCTGTTTTAATAATAGCTATAAAATTTCGCCTGACGAATATGATATTTGGATGCAATTATTAAGTGAAATAGAAAATAGCTATTTATTGTTATTAACACATGATAAATTAGCGCAAAAAAATTTATTATATGAAGCAAAAAAAAGAAATGTAGATACCTCGCATATTAAATTTTTTGATTATATTAATATAGAAGATCATCTTGCACGGCATAAGTTAGCAGATTTATATTTAGATACTTTTAATTATAATGGGCATACTTCAGTTGTCGATTCATTATGGGCTGGAGTTCCTGTAATTACTAAATTGGGTAAAAGTTTAACAGCTAGAGCATGCAGCAGTATTTTGAAAGCGTTTAATCTTACTGAAATGATAACTAAAAATAATCATGAATACAAAAATTTAGCTTATCAATTAGCTACAAATAAAAATCTATTAAAAAAAATCAAAATCAAAGTTTCTAGAAATAAATTTTCATCTAAATTATTTAACACAAAAGAATATGTTATGAATTTAGAAAGAGGTTTTAAGCTAGTTCATGATTTGTATATCAAAAAAAATGAAATTAAAAATATTTATCTTTAATTATAGAATTTATGATTATCTCAATTCAATTGAAATGATTACACAATCTGGTATGAAGTATAAATATCCAGGATAGAATTGTTGAAAATAAAATTAATGAGACTTTATAATAAAAAAATTATAGTTACTGCTGCTGCTCAAGGAATTGGAAAAGCAGTTGCTTTAGAATATGCAAAGGAAGGTGCTAAAGTTATAGCAACTGATATTAATAAAGAAAGGTTAGAAAAATTAAATAATCAACACGACAATCTAACAACGGCGGTTTTAGATTCTACAAAAAAAAATGAAGCTGAAGAGTTTGTAAAATCAATACATGAAATTGATGTTTTATTTCATGCAGTAGGCTTTGTTCATCACGGTACTATTATGGAATGTGATACAGAAGAATTTTATAGGTCCATAAATGTCAATGTTTATTCAGCATATTTAATGAGTTCATTATTGTTGCCAAAAATGTTAAAAGATAAGAAAGGTAATATTATTATAGTTTCATCTGCGGCATCCAATGTCAAAGGTGCACCAAATCGTTTTATATATGGCACAACTAAAGCTGCTTTGAATGGGTTTGTTAAGGCTATGGCAGTTGATTATGTGAAAAGTGGAATTCGTTGCAACGCAATTCTACCAGGAACTGTTGAAACACCTTCTTGGCATAATAGAGTAAATATGGCAGAAGATCCAAAACAAGCACGAATAGATTTTGTTAACAGACAGGCAATGGGAAGACTAGCTCAGCCCGAAGAGATAGCTTCCCTGGCTGTATATTTAGCAAGTGATGAATCTGATTTTGTAACCGGAACATTAAATTTAATTGATGGAGGGTGGACTTTATAATGAAAACATTAAGATATAG
>CAZYIL010000164.1:0-3501 GCA_964646945.1 uncultured Marinoscillum sp.
ATCCGCACGGACATTGGCCGTGCCACAGCCGGCGACACAGCAACCACATTCAATGCACCGGTCAAGCTCGTATATCTTTTGGGCAACATCGTTGTCCATCCGTTCCTCTTCGGCTTCGGGATCAAATTCCTTCTGGGTGTGAATCCAAGACTCCACTCGTTCAGACATGCCACGAAACCAAGTGCCGGTATCCACTGAGAGGTCACCGATCAATTTAAATGCGGGCATAGGAGCCAGGGTGATGGTTGTGGGCAGTTCGGCGGTCAAAGTACGGCAAGCAAGGGTTGGTCGCCCATTGATCATCATACCGCAAGATCCGCAGACTCCCGCACGACAAACAAAATCAAACTGCAAGTCCGGTGCCTGTTGCTCTCGGACGCGATGAAGAGCAACAAACAGGTTTAGTCGTGGCGTCTCTTCAAGTTTATATTCCACAAAACCCGGATTTGAGTCGGGGTCGGAGGGGTTGTACCGAAAGATTCGGAATGTCAGTTCCCTTGCCATTTATTTAGATTCCTTGGTCGATGCATACTCAACCATTTCCTTTAATTCAGTCCCCAGCGGAGTGGCTGGCTCCTGCCATCCTTGGTTGATCCATTCTTTTTTTACGTTCTTATTGTACTCTTCAACAGACTGCTCCATTGGGATATTTGTTGCACCCCCGTATCCACGGTGTCCAGGAGGACTTTCCAGTAATCCAACTGGTTCATAGCTAATTTCCGGTTCCTTGACTCCCTCGGGCCAGCGCGCGAGCGTGCGCTTGAGCCATTCCTTATCGTTGCGCTCCGGATAATCTTCGCGAGAATGACCGCCTCGACTCTCGGTGCGTAACATGGCGCCTTTTGTCACGCACAAGGCCAGCTTAATCATGCCTGGCAACCGTAGGGCCAACGCAAGCTCCGGATTAGCCCCCTTAAACGAAGATTGCAGTTTCAAGTTTTTCGAACGTGCATACAAACCCTTTAGAGTGTCCAAAGCTTCTTCCAACTCTTCACCCGTTCTAAAAATACCCACCTTGTCATGCAATGTTATCTGCATGATGTCAGTCAGTTCGTTAACGTTTTCATTCGCCTCTCCCGTTCCATGCCCGAGCAGGTCATTAATCCTGTCCTGTTGAATGGTTACAGCCTGTGTGGCCATTTGTGTATCTAGTTCCAGAGACTGTTGTTTTGCCCACTGACCCATGCGTTGACCACAAAACATTCCGGCTACAACGGTCTCCGCAAGGCTGTTGCCACCCAAGCGATTCATGCCGTGCATGTCCCAGCAAGCAGATTCACCCATGCTCCACAACCCCTTGAGGGAGTACGCGTGTCCATCCTTGTTCACGCGGATACCACCCATGCTGTAATGTTGGGTGGGTCGCACAGGGACAAACTCTTTGATCGGGTTCACTCCCAAGAAATACATGCAAATATCATATACCTCGCGCAGCTTGGTGCGTAGGTGCTCTTCACCTAAATGACGTAAATCCAGCCAAAGATGCTCGCCATCGGGACTAGGCACTCCCTTGCCTTTGCGAATATGCTCTGTCATGCGACGACTGACCACGTCACGACTGGCAAGCTCCTGCTTTTCTGGCTCATAGTCGGGCATGAACCGGTATTCATCGACATCGAGCAAAAGCCCTCCATCGCCTCGACACCCCTCAGTTACTAAAATATCCGTTGGCACAATGCCGGTTGGATGGAACTGAACGGCCTCCATGTTGCCCAAAGGGACCAGTCCGGTGTCGAGTGAAATAGCCTGACCTGTACCCTGATTGATAATGGCGTTGGTGCTGTACTTGTAAATACGGCCAAACCCACCGGTAGCAATCACCGTGGCCTTGGCCAAGTAAGATTTCAGGGCACCGGTGCGCAGGCAGCGCACCACCGCACCGTGACAACGGGTGCCATCGTGTATCAGTGATATTGCCTCCATACGATCGTGCACGGTGATACCCAATTCTACCACCATATTGTCCATCGTATAGAGAACCGTGTGACCGGTGCCATCAGCAGTATAACAAGTACGCCAGCGGGAGACTCCGCCAAAATCGCGGTGCATAATGAGTCCCTCATTCTCATGGGGCTCTTCTAAAGTAACCTTTTTACCCTTGATAAAGTAGTTTGCTGGACCCCCTTTCACACGCGTCCAAGGCACCCCGAAGTGGGCCATCTCTCGCATGGCAATTGGAGCATTGTCAGCAAAAATACGAGCCACTTCCTGATCGCAACCCCAATCACTTCCCTTCACGGTATCCAACCAGTGCAGTTCCTCACTGTCACCCTCACCCTTGACGCAGTTGCCAAGAGCAGCCTGCATACCCCCTTGCGCGGCGCAGGAATGACTACGGCGCGGTGGTACAAGTGAGAGGATGACTACCTCGTTGCCCTCGGCAGCAGCTGAGATCGCTGCGCGTTCACCCGCGAGGCCCGCACCTATCACCAGTACATCCGTTGTAATCAACTCACTCATTTCGTTGAATTATGATCCACAGCCTGATTCACATCCAGCGTGCCCAGCAATCCTTCCAGTGGAGGATCAATAACTTCTGCCATCACCAGCAGTGTGAGAAACCCGATGAGCAAGAAAAACCAAAGCACCACCGTCTCCATTGTGTGAGCCATTTGGCGAGTGATGCGTTTCCCGATGATCGGAATGCGCGCGCCCAAGCCCCACTTGACCGTTACACGATACAGACCGATTCCCGCATGTAACTCAACCATGTACAGCAACACTGCGTACAATAACCACATGCCTCCCTTCACTCTTTCCATCGTCTCGGCAGCATTTATGCCTATTGCTTCGCCAATACCAAACGTGCGTTGGGCGACATCCGCACCTACCACGAATAGATGAATGGAGCCAAGTGCAAGAATGATCATCCCTGAGCGCACTTGCCAGATCCACAGGCTAGTCTCCTTGTGCGGCCGAACCTTCTCGAGTTCCTCGCGGTCCTCATCCGAGATGTTCCATTCGCTGTCAGTTATATGATCGCCCAAATCTTTTATGCGCTTCCGCTCAGCCAGTTTCGACGGAATTTTCCGGCTGGCGGTAACAAAATGAACGAAAAAGACAACGGTCACCAAAACCACCGTTGGTTGGGCCAACCAATAATGCTCAAACATGTCAGCAATGAAGTTGAACCCACGCTCGCCAGTGAGAATAGTACTTACAAAAAACATATGCCCCCACATGAACAGCGCAAGGAAGACTCCTGTCCCAGTACTAATGGCATCCAGTTTCCACTGCCGCCGCGCATGGTCTTTGGCGGTGATCATCTCACCTTCAGGATGGGTGGTTTCTTTACTCATCGCCATCTAACAAGACGGTCTGAAAGCAATCGGCTCCAAGAGGGCTAGCAATATAAGCAGAAAGGCCATCCGACGACTGCACCCGTTGATTGGAATGGGTTTTGCGATGGGAATTGCCAAATCCGGATTGGGGAATGGAAGTCTGTGCGTTTGCCATTTCACAGAACCGGCTCACAAATCCGAACCGGAACGTGGTAGTTCT
>CAZYIL010000165.1:0-3484 GCA_964646945.1 uncultured Marinoscillum sp.
TGATAGCAATACCGCAACAGTAACCATTACCATTACTGCAGTGAACGATGCTCCACTTTCATCTGATGTTTCTACTACAACCGATGAAGATACTGAAAAAGACATTACCCTATCTTCAACTGATGCAGATGGAGATGTTCTAACCTATAGTGTTGTCAGTGAGCCTGCTAATGGTAGCATTACAATATCTGGATCTACGGTGACCTACACTCCTAGTGATAACTACCATGGAAGTGATAGCTTTACTTATAAGGCTAATGATGGAACAATCAATAGCAATACTGCAACAGTAACCATTACCATTACTGCAGTGAATGATGCTCCTGTATTTACAAAAGAGACATATTCCTTTAATATGAGTGAAGCAGACACAATAAATACCGAGCTGTTTCAGGTTGTAGCCTCAGATGCTGAATCTGATAAGCTAACATATTCTATAGAAACAAGTAATGTTCCATTTTCTGTTGTAGATTCTACAGGAACAGTAAAACTGGACTCAATACTAGACTTTGAGACCAAAAATTCTTACTCGTTTAACCTTAAGGTTTCTGACGGGGTGCTGAGCAACACATCAACCATTAACATCACACTAACAGATGAAAAGCCAACAATTAGTATTACTCCTACTGATATAGACTTTGGTCTAACAGAAGTTGGCAATGAATACACAAAAAATATATCCATACTCAATGAGGGAAAAGATACCCTACACATAACAAAAATTGAATCCAATTTATCATCTACCATAACCATTACGCTTATTGAGGGAGATTACATCCTTGCTGGAACTGGAAAATCATACCAGATAAAATATAATCCTGACGACATAATAAATGAAGAAGGATTCTTTACCATTTCAAATAATTCCAATACGACTAGTAAAAAAATCTATGTCCAATCAGAAGTTCTTGCAGAAAACTTCATATACTTTAACGCAATTAATCCATTTCCATCAGAAAAAGATACTATAGAATTTATCCTAAAAAATCCTAATTCAGTAATTGGTTTTCAATTAGACATAAGTATTTCAGGAGATATAATATACTATATTGATAGCGTCTATTTATCCGATAGAAAGTCTGACCATAGCATTAGCTCAAACCTCATTGAAGAAAATAAAATTAGAATCATATCCTACTCTCTATCTTCTGCATCATACTCTGGTAATGATGGAATTCTCTTCTACCTACCCATAGAAATTCCTGATACGTTAAAACCAAAAATTTATACTCTCACATCATTAAAAACGGTAATAAGTAACGTAGGTGGAACTAACATAGCCCAAAACCTCTCTACCATTGGAACAATAAAAGTAGGAAATTTTACCCCCAACAGTTCTAACGACTCATACACAACAGATGAAGATGTTGGCCTAACAATAAATGCTACATACGGAGTACTTGCAAATGATAATGACATAGAAAATAATAGTATAAGTGCAGAGCTAGTAAGTGATGTATCTAATGGAACCCTTACTCTAAAATCTGACGGATCTTTTGAGTACACTCCTAATCTAAATTACTTTGGTTCCGACTCTTTCACTTACAAGGCAACTGATGCGTATGGAAGCAGTGAGTCCGCTACAGTAAACATAACAGTAACTTCAGTAAATGATGCCCCACAAGGTACTGCGGATAATTATTTTACAGACGAGGACGTTACTCTAACTGCTAATGCTACGAATAATAACGTTGGAGTGCTATCTAATGATACTGACGTAGAAAATGATACGCTAACAGCCACATTAGTGTCTACAACATCATACGGAAGCCTTACCTTCAACTTAGATGGAACATTTCAGTACACACCAAAGGCTAATTATTTTGGAAACGATGGATTCACCTACAAGGCAAGTGATAAAATTTTAGAAACTGATACTATAAATGTCAGCATAACTGTCAACTCAGTAAACGACATCCCAGTATCTAACGATAAGTCTGCAACAACCGCTGAAGATATAGCAAAAAACATTACCTTATCTGCCACTGATGCAGATGGAGATGCTCTAACTTATAGTGTTGTTAGTGATCCTGCTAATGGTAGCATTACAATATCGGGTTCTACTGCTACCTACACTCCTAGTGCTAATTACAATGGAAGTGACAACTTCACCTATAAGGTCAATGATGGAAATGATGATAGTAATATCTCTGATGTTGATATCATTATTACCGCAGTAGACGATGCACCAATTGCGCTACCAGATTTTTATATTACCCAAGAAAATACTCCTATAACTATTTTCTCTAACGTAGGAATTACCTCAAATGATATTGAAGTTGAAAACCAGGCATTAACTATAAATCTAATAGATGATGTGTCTCACGGATCATTAACTTTAGAATCTGACGGATCTTTCTCGTATATCCCTGAAGCAAATTATTTTGGAGAAGACACGTTTACCTACACAATCTCTGATGGATTACTAACCAGCGATACCGCAACAGTAACAATAGAAATATCAGAAACAAATTATCCTCCTGTAACTAGCGATATATCTCAATCTACTGCTGAAGATACTCCTGTAGAAGTTACATTATTAGCAACCGATCAAAATGGTGATAACGTATCCTTTAACATTAATAACAATCCATCAAATGGATCTCTGTTTGTAAATGAAGATAAAGTCACCTACTCACCAAATGGAAATTTTTATGGAGTAGACACATTTTCCTACTCTGCAGATGATGGGCGTGGTGGAATTAGTAATATATCTACGGTTACCATTACAGTAGATTCTGTTTACGATGTCCCTCTAGTGACTCTCGAAGTTGATAAAACAAGTATTAACGAGGAAGGTGGCGAAGCTATAATATCAGCTGTATTAGCTGGAGTAGATGCTGGGGATGCAGAGGTTACCATAAATTTATCTACAAGCGGAACTGCAAGTGCTATGGACTACTCCCTATCATCAAACTCTATAACAATACCAAAGTCTGATACTACAGCATCATTAACACTCTCATCAACAAGTGACACAGAGTACGAAAGCGATGAGGTTGTAGTTATATCAATTGAAAGCACTCAAAATGCTAGTGAAGACAGCACTCAAGAAGTAACTGTAACCATTATAGATGATGATAAACCTCTAGGAATTGAAAATATTCACTTTATAGAAAAAATTTATCCTAACCCAGCATCTAAGACACTTCACATAGAGCTAAAAAATAATATTGAAATAAAAGAAATCTACTTTATTAATTTTAATGGTAAAATTGTAAGTCATCATAAAAAATCAATAAGAGGAAATAAAATTTCTATCGACGTATCTAAATTCTATAGAGGAATTTATCTACTAGAATTAGCTACTAATTTGGGAAAAATTAAAACAAAGATTATAATTGAAAAATAAAAGGAAAAATTTACAAATCACACTTCTACAAATATTAGTTATACACGCAAAATAGAGTGTAATTAAAGATATCTTTCTTTAATTTTTTGAAATTTAAATAAATAAATATAATTTAGACCGATTTTATTTTTT
>CAZYIL010000166.1:0-3474 GCA_964646945.1 uncultured Marinoscillum sp.
TAAATGCTCAATCTCCTGCTGCAACATGCTCACTAGCAGTAGCAGATTATATAATCAGAAATTATATTAACAAGTAATCACCTACTTTCTCTAAACACACAAAAAACAAGCTTTTAATATACTATAGGTAAATATTTTCTTACAAGACTATTGATTTTTTATTTATTTATATCTATCTTTCTATACATATAATTGAAACGATATTTGAAATGTTTGAAACGATAAAAATTTTAAAACATTAAAAAATATTTGAAACGACAATATAATTGAAACGATGATAAAATTTATAAGCATTGTGTTAGACACATCACCAGAAGGCTACTATAGAGCAAAAGGTTCATATAAGACAGCAAAAGGCAAGTATGCCTATAAAAGATTAAAACTTATAGATGACTTAGGCTATAAAATCAAAAACAACGGTAAAGCACCTAATAGAAAGAAAGCCGAAATCCTTTTAGTAAAATTACAATTCAGTTATCAAGACGAACAAAAAATTGATGCTAACAAATTAGATGAAGCAAACTTCGTTGAAGAGTTTTATAAACATCAACCAAAAGAAGATAAATCAAATGCAGTTATAAAATTTATAGAAACATTTATTGATGAACACATAAGAACTAGAACATGTAAAGATATGTTTGACCATACTAAAATGTTTGCTCTAAGAGATAAATGGTGTGAGTACGCTAATAAATCATATGAAGGTGAAGACTTCTACCCTAGAAGTTGGCAAGAGCGTTATAAATGGTCATATAACACACATAAAACCTATTTTCAAGGTATTTTCAAACCTACATGCACTAAAATAATTAAGAGAAATAATAAGTTTCTTAATAAAATTAGCATGAGTAATATTGATAATTTTGAACAGCATTATAAACCTAAGCCTTTAGTATATTTAGAAAGGCGTCATATTGATTTTATTAAGAGTTGTCCACCATATAAAGATGTTGTAAACGCTTACCCATATAATAAAACGAAAGCTAATAACAACCCCGACTATCAACATAAAGAAGCATATTTATTTTGTTTAGAAACAGGTCTAAGACAAACAGACCTTTCAAGACTTTGTTGGCGTCATATAATTGGTGAATCAACCCCTAGCGGTGAAGTTGTCTTTTATCTTAATATAATGACCTCTAAAAGTAAAAAGAGAAAAAGAGTTACCGTGCCTCTTTCAGATGTAGCATATAAATTAATAGGTGAAAGAAAAGCAGATGATGACTTTATATTTAGGTTGCCTAGAATATATAATGAAGATGGTAGCTTTAATGAGGTAAAAAATGCAGAAGCAGGCGGTCTAAGAGCCTCTAGTTTGAAAACCTATTTGAAGGCTAGTAAAAGACATCTTAAAAGTGATATAAACCTTAAAAAGATAATTTGGCATAATGCTAGACATACTTTTGCTAATAAGTTTTTAAGGCTCTATAAAGATATTGCACTAACCGCAGAAATGCTAGGTCATAGCGTGACGACATGTGCTAGAAAATATGCTAGGTATGATGAAAGAGACATGAAGCATATACACGCAAGAATCAATGAGCTTTCAAAAGTTGACCTCAATAAGAATGTATTAGACGAGGCTAAATAACCGTAATTTTCAAGATCCTTCGGATCTTTCAATTACTTAGTCAACTATTAAATGTTTATATTTTAAGTCGTTTGTTAGATACCAAGTTTCACCAGTTTCAGTATTTAATAATATTCCTCTTGTAAAAGCAGACCCATCATCATAGTCCATATGTATCTCAAATTTATTTTGTTTTTCAGTTGTGTAAGATGTTCCCATTAAAATTAATGGTAATACAATTACACAAATACCAATAATAATTCCAGTTGTTAAATTGTTTTTTGTTTTCATAGTTTAATTTTTTTTATTAATAAAACAAACTTAATAATTTCCATCTAACTCATCATCTAACTCTTCAATTGTAGTCAATGGTACTATTGAGCCGTCAGCTTTCTTAATAGAAATTACTTTAGCTTTCTTTAGTTCATTTGTGTCGGTTTGCGGTGATAAATCAAACCAATTAACAAAACCATCTTCTTTGGAGAATACTTCTTTGGTATTCTTCAATTGTACTTCTTTGTTACAATTGGAGAGTGTATGAGTACCCACGTCTTTTCGCTTTCTTTGTTCTTCTTCGGCTTCTATTTGTTGTTCGGCTAAGTCATATTTATCAAGACCTTTTAATTGCTTTTTTGTAAAGGCTTTTACAGGCTTGAAAATAATCGTTGTATTGCGATTTAAACCGTCAACTAAGCTAGATGTCTCAGATACTATTTTCTTATCGTTAAACGCCTTTAAAACGACTTTTAAGGTCTTTCTAGAGTCTTTTTTAACAACCTCAAAACGCTTGTTATCATTTAGAAGTTTTGACAGTATATTTTTATCCATATTAAGCTATTGAGTCAACCAAATCTTGAACTTCGCTATTTGATAATTTCGTTATATCAATTATTTGTTTTGTTCTCGGTGCTATCACATAAGACAATAATTTCAAGTACATCATTAAGTACTCTTTGCCTTCTAATTTTGATAACTCTTTAACAACTTTATCTCTTTGACTTTCTAGAGTAGTTTGTACCCATTTACGAGTACCATACAATTTGTTTGGTGAACCGCCTAAAGCAAGAGGTGTTCTACCTTTTCTATTTATGTTTTTATCGCCTTTAGTAAATGGCATTTTTTAATCTTTAAAATAAAGTGAGCGATGTTGCCGCTAGCCGCATTTTGCATCGCCCTTTACTTTATTGTTATGGAAAATCCTATTATGGAGTTTCTAAAGCAGTTTTCAAAGTACTAATTGCAGCTTTGTAGTTGCAAGCACTATTGAAAGCAGCTAAATTAATCCTACTAGATAACCTTAAATAAGCCACATTGTTTATTAATGCGTTCTTACCATCAGAACTAATTTTGAAGTCCCAAGAATCCTTTCTAACAATTGTACCAAATTTTCTAGTATCAATTGCATAGAAGTCGTCAGCCGACAATCTATTAGATGCTACGATGTCAACACTACCCATACGAGCTATGTCATTAGTTAATCTTTGCAGACCAGCATTTTGAGATAGATATAAGTTTTGAGAATCCTTTGCAGTAAATAACATGTTAAAATCTTTAACAGCCATTACTATCAAATTACAACCAAAACCATTGTATGATAATTGTGTTATTGCAGCCTTTAAGCAGTCAATTGTGTTAGCACTTTCAACGCTTTGATATAACACCAAATTTGAATCGGTTGGTATATCAGTTGAATTGCCATTTAATGAGTTAATTGTACCGCTACCATTTATCAGTTCATTGTTTTGAATGTCTAATAATTGTTGAACAAATCTATTTCTCACAAATTGCTCTAGGTTAGCAGAATCACTTAAAAGTTCTTCACTCATAACTCCGTATGAACGAATAGTTTCAGGTGCTACATTGACCTCTTTAAATTGCACATCACTTTGAGTTGCAGCAGCAGC
>CAZYIL010000167.1:0-3464 GCA_964646945.1 uncultured Marinoscillum sp.
TGCATCAACTTCATATCTAAAATCTTCAGCTGCACTTGTGGCAGTTATCGTATCATCTGCGGTAACAGAAACATTAACAATAGTATAAGATGTATCTGTAGCGGTATCTGTAGCGGTATCTGTAGCAGTATCTGTAGCAGTATCTGTAGCGGTATCTGTAGCAGTATCTGTAGATGTGTCTACTTGTATAGGCGCCGGCTCATCACCGATAGAAGCACCAAATACAATGTTTAGGTTACCAGATGTATCTGCAACTCCGTCTAAAGTAAGAGAAGAGCTAGAGCCACCTGCTTCTGGAGCAAAATAAATTGTTGTTTTATTATTTATCTCATCAACAACTATTTGTTGGGTTCCATTAGTATTATTCTTAAATTGCGAGCTATCATATCCTGAAGGTATTCCAGATCCTAAAACGATAATTTTATCATTTGCTATACTAAAACCTGAAATCGTTACTTCGCCATCAGCTCCAACAATTTCGTCACCATCCCATGAAGCTCCATAAACAAATGTCTCATTTGATTCAGAAGCAACTACTGATGAACCGCTTTCAAGATCGATCCTAGTACCTTTAATTGAAGGCGAAGAAACCTCAAACACCAAATCAACATCTGCAAATTTAGTTATACCATCAAGTTTAATTGATCCACTTGAGCCACCGGAATCTGGACCAAAAGCAATAAGTAAATCAGAAATACCTGGAGCAACATCCACACCTGCAGTAGAAAGAAGATTGCCTTTTCCATATCCTGCTGGCAAGGTTTCAGTTTTTAAAACAATTCTATCAGTAACTGCGTCAAAACTGTTGATAGTTACATCACCATCAATAGCTACTGGCACACCATTCTCAAACTTAACTGAATATTCAAAAACTTCTCCAGCTGAAGCAGCAGTAACAGTACCAGACGATAAGTCTACAACTGGCCTTCCTGTATCAGCAGATTCATTAACTGACTTGATATTAACGCTTGATGAATCACTTACACCCTTTAAGGTAATTGTATAAGTTGAATCATTTACACTACCTAATGTAATTACAGTATCACCATTGATATCTGAAGCTACATCTACATTTGTGCTGCCACCTGTAGCAAAATCTGCTGGTGAACCGGCTGATCCTGGAGCACCTGCCCCTCGTAAAACAATTGTATCTGCACTAGAATCAAAACCAGTAATTACAACATTTCCATCTTTTGCTTCAGTAATAGATCCATCAGCAGCAAAAGTTACATCATATAAATAGGTATCAGCATCTGAAGTTGCCGCATAATTACCTGCATTAGCTTCAGTACCTGGAGTCTTATCGCTTATGTTAATTGTAAGATTTTCATTAAATATTGAAGAACCATCTAATGACACAGAAACTGCAAATGTTTCGTTTGCTTCACTTAGGACATCATCTGTTGCAGTAACAGTAAATGTTCCAGAGCTTGAATCTGCACTAAGAGTTAAAGTTCCTGATGCGGAATCAAAATCAGATGATCCATTATCAACTGACCATGAAAGTTCTGTATCGATATCACCTACTGTACCCGCAGTTGCTGTATATGTTACACTACCTCCCTCATCTACAGAAGTTGCAGAAGAAGAAACAGTCACATCTGAATGTGGCGTTGATGGAGCTGGAGGTGGAGCTGGAGTTGGAGTCGCAGAAGGTGCAGGTGCACCTCCGCCGCCGCCGCCGCAAGCAGCAAGTATAAGAGGAAGTGTAATAGCTGTTGTGTAGGTAAGTACCTTTCTATCAATACTAAACATCTTCATTGAATCAAAAGAAAATTTTATTTCTTTATCAGTTGATTGTGACTTATACATATCATCTAAAATAATTGATGGTTCAAATCTTTTCATAATTTTTCACTCCAGAACTTTAACAGAGACAGGAATATAAATACAAAAACCCAATAAGATCAAGTATCAATTTCTGACCCTTATTAAAATAAATATATAGTATATTTGTATAACTGATTATTGATTTAAAGCAAAACTTTATTTCATATTTTCAGAATACATTTTTTATTTAAGATCCTCAAAAATCATTATCAAGGAAATGATTCTATCAAAAATTATGAGTATTTATTATAATTATCCTTTTATTACAAGTAATTATTTAATATTAAATGGAAATTTATCAGTAATAAAATTTGATAATAAATCTATAGAATCTTCTTCTTTAAAATTCTCGGTATCAATTATTAAATCAGGATTTTTAGGTTTCTCATATTCCGAATCAATACCTGTAAATTGTTTTATTTCTCCTGAGCGAGCTCTTTTGTAAAGACCTTTTGGATCTCTTGATTCACATTCTTCAATGCTTGCTGATATAAAAATTTCATAGAAAGAATTTGAACAGCTATTTCTTGCAACTTCCCTATCTACATCCATAGGAGTAATAAAGGCAGCAACTACAACATAACCAATATTAGAAATTAAAGATGCAACTTCACTAGCTCTCCTTATATTTTCATGTCTGTCCTCTTTTGAAAATCCAAGATTATAATTCAAACCATCTCGTAAATTATCGCCATCAAGCATGTAAATATTATAACCTTTATTAAATAGGTCTCTTTCAACCTTTTTAGCAAGTGTGGTTTTTCCTGATGCAGACAAACCTGTAAGCCACACTACACCGCCTTTATGACCAGATCTTTTGAACCTATCTTCAGATCTAACTGAAGTCTTTATTGGTGAAATATTCATTGATTTTCGAACTTTAGTTGCTGATATAGATTCAACTTCATCATTAAAGGATACTTTTTCAACTTTGTATCCAACATCTCTTCCATAGATTACATTAGTAATATTCGGCAAATCAATTATCTCATATTTTCCTGAAAACTCTGAATCAAGATCGGCATGAATAAACTTACAGACCTCTTCAAAATTAAAAGGATTTTTTTCATCAGTAGCGTGAGTAGAGCGAACTCCAATAGCAACTTTTTCAGCTCTATCTAGCGCTGCTTTAAATAACGCTCTATGGCCCTCATGCCATGGTTGCCAGCGCCCAATTATAAGAGCAGTTTTTTATTTTTTACTATTTGTCATTCTTATTAACATCTAAATATTGATGAAAGCAAACACTGTTAACAGAAAAGAAAATTTATTGCAAAGGTTTAACTATTAGCCACGGTGTTGGATAAGATCTCCATTCCCAAGCTGACAATAAAATATCTAAATGGCTAAGATTTGAAATTATTTCTGGAACCTCAAAATCTTTACCTTTTTGCCAAATTAAATTTGTCTCGTGTGTATTTTTAAAAGTATTAGGTATTATTTTAACATTATGATCGCTGCCACTATAGTGCAATTCTATACACATCTCAGCATGCTCATATAAATTAATATTCCCACTATTAAATAGGTTTACTTCATCCCCTTCAATATCACACATAATAAAGATCTTTTTTGATTTAAAATCCTTTAATATTTCTGGTTTAAATTTATCTTCAATAATAACTTTATCTGTT
>CAZYIL010000168.1:0-3460 GCA_964646945.1 uncultured Marinoscillum sp.
AAATTGGCGCAGATGATTATGTTTCTAAACCTTTTGAACCAGAAGAACTCTATCTTCGGATTATGAATTTATTAAATCTTTACAAAGATATAAACAATAAAATATTAAATATTTCTTTTGGTGATTATACCTTTAATATTCCAAAATTAGAATTTAGAAAAAATCAAGAAATAATTTATTTAACTGAGGGAGAAAATAATCTTTTATTAAAATTAGTAAAAAAAAGAAATGATATAGTTTTAAGAGAAGAACTAGCAGAAAAAAAATATGATGAGACAGAATTAAGAAAAGTTGACGTTCAAATAACACGTTTAAGACAAAAAATAGAAGCTAATCCAAAACAACCTCAGTTTATTAAAACAATAAGAGGAAAAGGATATAAGTTAATTTGTGATGAAATATGATATTTAAAAAACTAATTCCTTCATCGCTTTTGGGAAGATCTATTATTATTATATTTCTTCCAATTATTTTACTTGTAATTCTAACTTCTTTTGTATTTTACCAAACATCTTGGAATATAATTTCTAAAAGATTAACACAGTCAGTGGTAGCCGACATCAATGTTATTGTAAAATTAATTGATCAGGATTTAAAATTAGAAGCTATAAAAATTGCAAAAGATGATTTCAAAATGGATGTAAATTACAAACCTGATACAAATTTAAATCCTTTGTTTTTTAAACCTATAAGAGGAATTCTTTCTACTAGACTTAATCAAGCCCTCGAAGATTTGAAAAAACCATTTTTGTATAATTTAAGCAATTTAGATAAAGGAGCAACAATAGTCATTCAACTTGGAAATGATTTACTTATAATTACTGTAGATAAAGATAGACTTTATAGTGAATCAGCATTCGTATTTTTGTTATGGATGTTTTTTGCTTCTTTTATTTTACTTTTCTTTTCATATTTTTTTATGAACAAACAACTTCGACCACTTAAAAAACTTTCAATAATTGCAGAAACCTTTGGAAGAGGTTTAGATGCTCCTGAATTAAAAGGTACAGGAGCTACAGAAATAAGACAAACAGCAAAAGCATTTAATCAAATGCGAAAAAGAATAAAAAGATTTTTGAAACAAAGAACCGATATGTTGGCTGGCGTTAGTCATGATTTGAGAACTCCTTTGACACGTATGAAGCTTCAATTATCTTTACTTAAAAATGAAAAAGCAAAATCAGAGCTTGAACTTGATATTAAGGAGATGACTGCAATGCTAGATAGTTATGTCAGTTTTGTTAGAACTGAGACTTCAGAGCCAATTGGGAACATTTCAATTAATGAAATAATAAAGGATATTTTTAAAAATATAAATCAAGAAAATTACGAGATAACATTAGAGGAAAATAATAAAATTAAAACCTCAGGTAGATCACTTCAAATCAAAAGAGCATTGCAAAATATTATTGATAATTCACTTCGTTATGCAAAAAAAATTAAAGTATCTATTAAATTAATCGAAAAAGACTGTAAAATAATCATTGATGATGACGGTCCGGGAATACCTAATCAAAACTATGAAGATGTATTTAAACCATTCTTTACTCTTGATCCATCACGAAACAAACTTAAAGGTGAAAGTGGCTTAGGATTATCAATTTCAAGAGATATTATTCGATCACATGGTGGTGATATCAAGCTTAGTCAATCAGAATTTGGAGGCTTAAAATCAACTATTTTACTACCTATTTAATTAAAATTAAAAGAGTTTACCTCCATTTTTTAGATTTTTATCCGGTGAAATTAAAATAGGATCATTATTATCATCTGGAAAACCTACAACTAGTACTTCAGAAATAAAATTTCCTATTTGCTTTGGTTTAAAATTTATTACTGCAGCAACTTGTTTATTGATTAGTTGAGAAATTGAATAATTATTTATTAATTGGGCTGAACTTTTCTTAATTCCAATTGAATCACCAAAATCAATTTTTAAAATAATTGATGGTTTTTTTAAAGCATTATTCTCTTCAGCTTCAATAATAGTGCCCACTCTTATATCAACTTTTTCAAAATCCAAATATTCAATTGTATCTTTCATTTGGCAATATAATTCAGTATTTTTGAAGATTGATTTAAATATTTATCCAGAGTTGTCATAGTTCTTTCTAGTGACTTTGAAGTGTCATTCATCCATTCTAAATATGTTGCAATATAAATTATGAAAATACCTTTAATTATTAAAGATCCTTTAATTCCTTTAATTTCCAAATGTGCAATAGAGGCTGTTAAAAACATACTTTCTAAAAAAGAAGGTATTAGACTTATTGACTTTTGAGGCTTTGTTTTAAAAGATTCAAATAATTTAAGAAATGATTTTCTATACTTTTGTAATACATCGAATCTTGCCATTATGACTTCAAACAACATGTCTTTTGTGGACGATTTTTCTATAGATTTTGTTTCTATTTTTAAAAGATAATCAACATATCTATTGATATTTTTTAATAAATCATTTTTTGTTTTAAATGTTTTAATATGTTTTTTTGAATTTCTTAGTATTTCTTCTAATCTTATTTCATTCCAAGATTTTTTTTTTAACAATTGAAGAGTTTTTTGAGCTATATTTATATTTGCTTTATTCATTTTATTTTTTACCAAGCAAATTTGCTTTTTGATAAGCTGATAAAAAAGTTTTCAATAATATCTTATGAACATCATTTTTTTTCATAATCTTTATTCCTGCTTCGGTTGTGCCACCTTTTATTGCAATAATGTTTGCTAATTCACCAGCTTTTTTGTTAGTATGTTGTAATAATTTTAGTGAACCTAAAAAAGTTTGTAAAATTATTTTTTTATTAAGTTTTTCATTTAATCCCAGATTATTTGCTGCCTTTTCCATCGCATCTATTAAATAAAAAACATAACCAGGACCACTTCCGGAAATTGCTGTTATAATATCTATTTCTCTTTCCTTACTAAGCCATATTGTTATTCCCACTTTGGAAAATAATTTTGTAATCTTGTTTCTATTAACTTTTGATACATATTTATTTGGTACTATACAAGAAACCCCCTCACCTATCAAAGCAGGCATATTAGGCATGACTCTTATTATTTGTTTTATATTCGGTAAAAGTTTTTTTAAGAAAATGATTTTTTTCCCAGCCATTATACTAATTAAAACACAAGTTTTTTTAAAAGAAAAAAATTTATATTCTTTTAACACCTTTTCTATTATCTGCGGTTTAACAGCTAAAACAACAATATCATAATCTTTAGTATGTTCGATTTTTTTAACTGATTCAAAACTTTTAATTTTTTTATCTTTATATTTTGCTTTAATGATTTTATATCTAATTGGATCAACAACTGTAAATTTATATAATTTATTTTTACTCCACAAATCAAGTAGAGCTGAACCCATGTGACCACAACCAATTATTAAAATATTGTTCATATATTTATTAATTATACTTTTTTAAACTAATTAAATAGAATTTTTAAGCTCGACCAA
>CAZYIL010000169.1:0-2471 GCA_964646945.1 uncultured Marinoscillum sp.
AAAAAATCTGAAACTAAAAAAAAGGACGTCAAACCAACAACTGAAAAGAAAAAATCTGAAACTAAAAAAAAGGACGTCAAACCAACAACTGAAAAGAAAAAATCTGAAACTAAAAAAAAGGACGTCAAACCAACAACTGAAAAGAAAAAATCTGAAACTAAAAAAAAGGACGTCAAACCAACAACTGAAAAGAAAAAATAGAGTTGAAAATATTAATTACTTAAAAGAAGTATTAAACTTTAAAAAAAGCAACATTGATGTTGCTTTTTTTATTATATTCTATTATTGGTTATAACAAAAAAGAATATCATGAATGTTATATCAGTTAAAAATGAAAGAAGCTATTTAGTTGATATAATTCTACCTATCCCAGTAAATAAAATTTTTACATTTTATTGTAATAATGAAGATATAAAAAATATTGGAGTAGGATATAGAGTAATAGTCCCTTTTGGAAAAATGAATAATGAAAAAATTGGTTTTGTATATAAAATAAATAAATCGAGAAATGAAAAAAGAAAAAATTATAAAAAAATTAAATCAGTTATTGACAAAAAACCAATCCTAACAAGAAATCAAATAAAATTATTAGAATGGATAGCTGAATATTATATTTCTAATATAACTAAAACTTTTAATTTGATTATTCCAGGCTATTTAATGAATAAAAAAATTTTTGAAAACTATAAACCTAAAAAAAAATATTTTATCAAAATAAATGACAATGTAAATATTGAAGAGATATCCAAAAAGAATAAATATAAATCACAAACAGAAATAATTAATACTTATAGTAAAATAATAAAAAATGAAGGAAAGAATTATGAAATAAGCATAGAAAAAATAACAAATGCTAACCACTCAAAAAACTCACTAAACACTCTTATCAAGAATAAAATTCTTAATAAGTATGAAAAAAATATTTCTAGAATAGAAAAATCTATTACTTATAATAAATCCGACAGTTTAAATAAAATTGAATTTTTTTTTTTTAAAAAAATCTTGAAATTATTTAATCAAAAGGATGCGATTTTATTTATAGAGTCGAATTATGAAAGAAGAATTAATGTATACATTCACCTAATAGAAAAAGAAATAAAGAAAGGGAATAGAATATTATATTTGGTTCCAGAATTATTTTTTAGAAATAAAATAATAAGAAAAATAAAAAATATTTATGGAGAAAAAGTTGGCATATATGATCCTAAAAAATCAAATAATTATAAAATTGAAAATTACAATAATATTATTAATGACAAATATGATATAATCATCGGTATAAAATCCTCAATTTTCTTACCAATCAGAAAATTATCTCTTGTAATAATAGAAGATGAGTTTGATCCATTATTTAAAGAAAGTATGAGAGAGCCAAGATACAATGCAAGAGATGTATCAATAATTTATTCTAAAATAAATAACAACAAAGTTCTTTTGGGTACATCAAGCCCTTCGTTGGAAAGTTATTATAATTCATTAAATAATAATTTTGGAATAGTTAAAAATAAAAGGAAAAAAAATAAAGAAATTATTTTAGTAAACAGTCTAGAAAAAAAATTGAAGGAAAAAATTAAGGGAAATTTTTCAGATACTTTAATAAAAACCATTAAGAATAATATTAAAAGGAATAAACAAGTAATTATTTACAATAATAAAAAAAATGAATTACAAAATTTAAAAAATGAACTCGATGATATTTTTCCAAAAATAAATAAAGGAATAATCCATTTAGATTTAAAAAGAAAAGATTTTAATAACATTATAAATAACATACTAAATAATGAAATAAAAATAATTATTGGAAATCAAATAGTAAAAAGGATTTTATTATTAACTGATATTTCATTAATAGGAATAATAAATACAGAAAAAATGTTAAATATCCCTAATTTCAGAGCTATGGAAAAAACATTTCAGTTTATTAATCAAATAATTAATGAAAATTATTTTCATGATTATCAATTTCGAAAAATAATTATTCAAACCCTAGATCCAAATATTAAAATTTATAATTTCTTAAAAAATGACGAATGGGAAAAGTTTTTTGAAAATGAATTACAAGAAAGAAAAAAATTTAATTATCCTCCATTTTACAAATTAATAAAAATTGAATTTAAAAATAGATCATCAAAAATAGCTGAAATAGAAGCTAAAATTTTTTCTAATAAAGTAAAAAAAATATTAAATGAAAATAATATTTTGGGACCTATCAAATCAAGAATTGATAAAATAGAAATGTTTTTAAAAATATCTAAAAATTATAAAGAAACTAGAAAAATAAAAAAAAATATATCTTTAATAATTCAAAATATAAAACCTAAATCAATTATCTCATTCGATGTTGATCCTTGAAATTAAATATTCCATTTGTTTTTTAAATAATCTTTTGCCTTATATGATGTTAAATCAAATTTGCATGGAACAATGGAAATATAATTATTTTTTATTGCCCACTCATCATTATCTTCACC
>CAZYIL010000169.1:2481-3460 GCA_964646945.1 uncultured Marinoscillum sp.
ATCATCATGATTTACAAAATTACCAATCATCCAATAATATTCTCTTCCGTAAGGATCAAACCTTTTATCGAATTTTTCTTCCCAAAAAGCATTAGCTTGTCTACAAATCTTTATCCCTTTAATTTTATTTTTTGATTTTTTAGGAATATTTACATTTAAAGCAATTGAAGTAGGCATTCCTTTCATTAATGCATTATTAACAATTTTAAAAACAAATTCATCTACATGTTCCATCTCTGCATTTGGATTATAATCACATAAAGAAAAACCAATTGATGGTGTATTCTCAATTGCACCCTCAATAGCCGCAGACATAGTCCCTGAATATAAAACACTGATTGAAGAATTACTTCCATGATTAATTCCACTAACAATCAAATCTATTTTTTTATTTTTTAAAATATGATGTTTAGCTATTTTTATACAATCAGCTGGTGTCCCACTACATTTATAGGACTCTATATCATCAAAAAGATCAGATTCAATAAGTCTAAGTTTGTCTCCAACAGTTATTGCATGACCCATGCCTGATTGGGGAGCGTCTGGAGCAACTACAACTACTTGACCAATTTTTTTTGAAATAGAAACTAATTTTCTGATTCCTATCGAATCAATCCCATCATCATTAGTTACTAAAATCAAAGGCTCCTTCATTATGACAAAGAATTATAGTAAGAAACAATTTTTACTAAATCAGACATTTTTTTAATTTTTAAATTATTATCAATAAAATATAATTTAATATCATTAATTTTCTCATACATGATATTAAATAAATCTTTTTTTTTCCCATTAAACTTAATTATAGTTCCGTCTAGTCTCATAAAAAAAAATTCATAATCAATTTTATTATAATATTCATATGATTTTCTTCCATACCAATAGTAAGATGGAAAATACCTAGGAATAGTTTCTGAAACAATTTTTTCTTTTAATAATAGACTTAATTCTCCTTCAATTAATACTTCAAACAAAATAG
>CAZYIL010000170.1:0-3457 GCA_964646945.1 uncultured Marinoscillum sp.
AAATTGGAACTAAAATAACTTGTTGGGCCATTTGTTTACCAGTTGTTTTTTTAATTGGAGTTTGTACAGAAATATTTTTGAAATTTAAAAACTTTAAAACTTCAGCTGCTATTAAATAACTTATTTCATTCATAGTTAATCTAAACAAAGAATTTGAAGTTTTTTTATTTCTTAAAATTGTCAGCTTATGTTCTAGGAAAGGGGATCGAATTGATGTAATCATTTTTTATATTTAACATATAATTTTTTGTACATAAGAGCAATGCGGTTATTCCTATTGATGTTATATTTTCTTTTTTTAGAAAGTTGTACCACAGTAGACGTAACAAAAGAAATAATAAAAGCTAGCAGTAGTGTGAAAACCACTGTTTCAGAAATAGTTTCTGATAAAGAGAATAGCTCAAAAATAAATAAGGATAAAAATATTGGGGATGATATTGAGACTGATATTGAGGCTGATATTGAGGCTGAAAAAAAAATTATAACTTCTGAACAAAAAGAACAAAAAAATATTGTAGAGACTCAACAGAAAACATCTCAAATAAATTTTCTAGGAAACTCATTTGATGAAATTAAAAAAATACTGGGTGAGCCTAAACTAGCCAGAGAAGATGGTAATACGTTTATGTTACGTTATGATAGTAAAAGTTGTCGTTTATTTTTATTTTTTAATCTTAATGCAGTTAATAAAAAAGTTAAATATTTTGAATTGCGAAACATCAAGGGGGTTTTGCTTGAATCTCATCATTCAATAAAAGAATGTTATAAAGAATTTAAGTTGATATAATTATACTTAACTAATGGAATGTTTATAAAATTTACAATAATTCTTAATTGAACAATAATTGCAAAGAGGTTTTTGTGCCTTGCATAAACGTCTTCCATGTAAAATAAGCAAGTGATGGGCGATCATTAACCATTTAGTTGGTGTTATTTTTTCAAGTGATTGTTGCGTTAAGTTAGGTGTCTTCTCAGTAACAAGACCAATACGATTAGAAACACGAAATACATGAGTGTCAACAGCAATACGTGGTAATTTTAAAATTGTATTTTGATATACGCTTGCTGTTTTATTACCAACTCCTGGAAAAGAAATAAGCTCATCAAAATTAGTTGGTATTTTCCCATTATAATCATTTAATAACTTTTCACTTAACAAAATTATATTTTTGGCCTTAGAGTTATAAAGGCCAATATTTTTAATATATTTTTTTAGATTAATTTCCCCAAGTTTAATTATTTCTTTTGGTGTTTTTGCAATTTTAAATAATTCTTTTGTAGCAATATTTACAGATATATCTGTTGCTTGAGCAGATAAAACAACTGAAATTAAAAAAGTAAATCTATTAATATATTTAAGTTCAGTTTTGGGATTGGGATAAAGTTTAAATAAAGAAGAAAAAATTGTATTTGCAATATTTTTTTTCATATTGATTACTATTTATTATTTTAAGTATTTAGGGTTTTTTTTAGGTAATTGAAGAGTTTATCAAGTCCTGCATTGTAAATTTACCAGGTTGAGATTTAGATAAAAATATACTAGCTCTTATAGCTCCTTCAACAAAAATAGAACGATTAAAAGCCTTATGTTGAAGATCAAATCTGTCATTCTCACCAATAAAACTAACAGTGTGTTCTCCTGCAATTTCTCCACCTCTTGTAACTGCGAACCCTATTTCTCCTCTTTTTCTTTTATAAGAGTTGTTAGTTCGATTAAAATTTTTAACACTATTAAAATCGACCTTCCTACCTTTAGCAGCATATTCCCCGAGAGTAATAGCTGTTCCTGAAGGAGCATCTATTTTATGTTTATGATGTGTTTCAGCAATCTCTATATCATAATTATGTGCATCAAGTATAGAAGAGGCTTGTTCAACAAGATTAAGAAGGGCATTAACTCCAAGACTCATATTAGATGATTGTAGAATAGGAATGGTTTTGCTCGCCTCTTCAATTTGGTTTAAGATATTTTGGTCTAAACCAGTTGTACCAATAACTAGCGCAGTTTTTTCTTTAATTGCTATATTAATATTGCTTGCAGTAACCTCTGGGGTTGTAAAGTCAATTACACAATCTGATGCTGAAAAAATTTCTTCGCTATTATCTGAAACTATAAGATTAGAATCTAAATCAAATATTTTAGAAAATTTTTCTCCGATATGAGGATTGTGTTTATGTTCAAAACCACCAACAAAATTTGTATGTTTGTTTTTGTAAACGGCCTTAACAAATTCTTTGCCCATACGACCTAAACAACCAGCAATTCCAATATTATACATATTCATTAAAAACCTTATACTTTTGCTTGAAAATAAAGAAACGATTAAGTTATATCTTGCCAAACTTCTTTGATTTTTTTAAAAAAACCTTGAGATTTGGGGCTGTGAGTTTTTGAAGTTCCCCCTTCTTTTTCGAATTCTTTTAAAATAGATTTTTGTCTATTAGTCAAATTTATAGGAATTTCAACATTTGCTTCTACATACATATCTCCGCGGCGGTTTTGTCGTAAGATACTCATTCCTTTCCCACGTAGTCGAAATTGTGTTTCAGACTGTGTCCCTGAAGGAATACTCAATCGAGCATTTTTCCCATCAATAGTTGGAACGTCAACCTCCCCTCCTAAAATTGCCATTGTGATAGAAATTGGAATTTGACAAAAAATATTTTCATCTTCCCTTTCAAATAATTTATCCTTTTGTACTTCAACAAAAATGTAAAGATCTCCACTACCTGCTCCACGCTGACCGGGTTCTCCTTCGCCACTTATACGAATTCTTGTTCCTGTATCAACGCCTGCTGGAATTGAGACAGATATTGTTTTTTGTTTTTTTACTTGACCTGTTGCACTACATTTTAAACATGGATTTTTAATTGAGGAACCCTCACCACCACAAGTTGGACAGGGTCTTTCTATTGAAAAAAAACCAGATGTTGATCGAACTTTGCCATGGCCATTACAAGATGAACAAATGCTAGTCCCAGATTTATCAGCACTACCAGTTCCTGTACATAAATCACAAGGAGCATAACTTGGTATTCTTATTTGAGATTTTTTTCCATTAAAAGCTTCATGTAAGCTTATAGACATATTGTAACGCAAATCATTTCCTTTTGAAGGTCCGCGTTTACGTGAAGATGATGCAAATCCACCACCAAAAAATTCCTCAAAAATATCTGAAAAACCACCTGCAAAATCTCCGAATCCTTGAGCCCCACCCATACCACCTTGACGAAAAGCATCGTGTCCATATTGATCATAAGCTGCTTTTTTTTGAGGATCTTTTAGAGCTTCATAAGCAGCTGTTGCTTCTTTAAATTTTCGTTCTGCTTCTTTATTACCCTTGTTACGATCAGGGTGATATTTCATTGCAAGTTTGCGGTATGATTTTTTGATTTCATTATCACTTGCATTTTTTGAAACACCGAGTATTTCATAGAAATCTCTGTCGGCCATGAA
>CAZYIL010000171.1:0-3450 GCA_964646945.1 uncultured Marinoscillum sp.
TTAATAAGCATCTGGAGCTTTTAAAAGAATGTAATATCAAAAGACTTAATGTGAGCTTAGATACTCTTCAGGAGAAACGTTTTAAAACCATAACGCTTAGAAATAATTTTAAAAATGTAATTCAAAATATTCAAGAGTTATTAAAACAAGGATTTAAAATAAAAATCAATGCTGTTCTTATGAAAGGTGTAAATGATGATGAAATTGTAGATTTTATCAATTTTACTAAAAATAGGAATATTGCATTTAGATTTATAGAATTTATGCCATTCGTTGGTAATAAGTGGAAAAGAGATAAAATAGTATCTTATGAATCTATTTTAAATGTTGTTAAGAATCATTTTGGTGAAGATAAATTGATTTTTTTAAGTAATAAAAAACACGATACTGCTCGATATTTTAAAATTATTGATTTTAAAGGAAGCTTTGGAATTATAAGTACTGTTACAAATCCTTTTTGCGATCAATGCAACAGAATTCGTTTAACTGCAAATGGAAAAATTAAAAATTGTTTATTTTCTTCAAAAGAAAAAAACTTACTTAAAGCTCTTCGTGAAGGTAATCCAGTAGAACCTATAATTAGTGAAAGTATACTAAGTAAAAAATTTGTTAGATCTGGGATGAAAGCTTCTAAAGATTTTGAAAACACAGAAAAACATAATAAAAATAGAAGTATGATAACTATTGGCGGTTAGTCTTATTTAGTAAAAAAAAATATTCTTTTTTTGTATCAATATCAAATAATAAATCATAACCATTAACAATTTCTAAATTATTTGAATTTTTTTTAATGATTTTTTTTGCACCTTGATCTCCTTTAAGTTGCTTTAAATCATCTAAATAAATTGAAGAAAATAATACAGGAGCGCTTATATATCCCTCTTTTGATTTAGAAACAACAATTTTTTTTTTGGATTTTGAAAAGGTTTGAATTAATTTATTTAAATGCATTGATGAGATAAGTGGCATATCTACTAAAGAAATTAATATCCCATTTATTTCAGGAGATTTTTTTATAATTTTTTTTATTCCATGTGCTATGGTAGCTCCCATTCCTAACTTCCAATTTTCAAATAGATTTATATTGATAGGATACTTATTTATTATTGGAGTTATAAGTTCTGCGTGAGCACCTAGTATAACCCACACATTTTGATCTGTATCTAATAAATTCTTTATTTGATGTTCAATTAATGTATAATTTTTCCACTTGAGAAGTTGTTTGGGTTTACCCATTCTTTTCGATTCACCAGCTGCAATAAGAAGTTGAGGGATCTTAATCATGAACATTTCCATTTTTAGTAGAGAGTGCTAATGCATTTTTCTGTCTGATAACACTTAAGATTTCTGATAATATAGAAATTGATATTTCAGAAGGACTTTCAGCACCAATATCAAGTCCAGCTGGTCCACGTAATTGATCTAAAAACTTAATTGAACAATCTGGGTAGTGCTCTAAAAATTTTTCAATAACCTTTTCTCTTCTTTTACTGGGGCCTAATAAACCAAAATATGCTGGAAAAGTTTCTTTTAAAGTAATTAGATATTGAATGTCTTTATTAAAACTATGTGTCATAAGAATTATAGCTGATTGTTTATCAATAAAATTAGTTTCAAATGATTTAATAATTGGAGTTATGAAATTTTTTGCTCCTTTGAAAAAATGTATGGTTTTATCTTCATCTGGAGGAGCAACAATAGTAACCTCCCATCCTAATAAAGAAGCAGATTTACATAATTGAACCGCATCATGTTCTGCACCAATAATAAATAATCTAAATATGGGCGGAAATGATTGCTTAAAACACAATATATCTTTTTGATATTTTGGTGAAAAATTTTTACGAAACGAAAACTTTTGCTCACCAATTTCTATTTGTGTACCTAGTTTTAAATTTTCTACTTGTTCTAACTTATATGCTGATGAAGAATAAATTGATAATCTTTTTTCTATTGAAGAATTAAATTCACTTATAAAATTTTTATTTAATTTAAATGGTTCAATTAATATTGTTATAATTCCCTCACATCCTAATCGAAATCGACCATCATACTTTATAATTTTTGGTATTTTAGATTTAAACACACTTTGAGATTGCCTTATAATTTCTTTTTCTACACATCCACCACTAACATTACCAAATGCTTTTCCATTATTAGCTATTATCATTCTAACACCAGGTTTTCTATATGAAGACCCTTCTAAGTGCACTACAGTGGCTAATACAAATTTATTTTCATTTGAATTTTGCGCAACGTAATCGATAATACTCTTTAATTCGTTGGTCATGGCATTTTAAATAAATTGACATTTTTTATATATAAACATACGACTATCAAATAAAAATTCAAAAGGGGAGGATAATTTAGAATAATTTGTTAAAATCAAAATTATATTTAATAAAGCTATGTGTAAACTAATTACTTCAAAAATAAATCATATATAATATATTTTAAAACATTGAATAGATGAAGTTTTTATAAAAGTATGATGCTAAATAAAGAATTTTTCGAATCTATGGGATATAGAATATATTAGTCTTATAATATTTATTCAATGATTTTTAGAAAGGATGACCTATAGTACGTTTGAATGACGAAAGGATTTTCTGTTATTATGTTTTATTTTAGATGAGCCTTTGGAATTACTTCTATTTCCTCTAAATCCTTTTCTTGATTTTTTATATTTTTTCTCTTTTCTTCCAGAATCATGATTAATAGCTTTAGAAAGTTCTACGCAACATTTATAATTATTCCATGTAAATTTTTCTAAAGCATTAAGAATTTCTTTTTCATGTTTTGTGGGAATTTCAAAGAAAGAAAAACCTGTCATTATATCAATTTTACCTATAGAAATATCTTTATTATTAGTAAAGTCATTAATTATACCAATAAGGTTTTGAGGTTGTAAATTATGTTTTTTTCCTAGATTAATAAAGAATCTGGAGAATCCTTTGTCAGCTTTTCTTTTATTTGAATTTCTTTTTTTCTCATTTGAGTTTATATCTGATACATTGTTATAAAAAGAAAGAAATCTACTAAACTCTAAAGAAACTAATTGTTTTAATAAATCTTCTCTATTTAGGTGAGAAATTTTTTCCATAATAGATGGTATAAATTTTTCTATATCATGATTAACTTCAGAATTAATTATTTTATCTATCAGATTCATTAGTTGTACTTCACAAATATCTTTTCCTTTTGGAATTTCTTTTTCGATTATTTCTTTATTAATTGATTTTTGAATAGAAAGAATTTTTCTTTTGTCTTTTGTAGAACCAATAATTATTGAGACACCTTTTTTACCTGCTCTACCAGTTCTTCCTGATCTATGTATATAAATTTGATTTTCATCAGGTAGATTATAATTAATTATGTGAGATAAATCATTAACATCTAGTCCTCTTGCTGCTACATCTGTAGCAACTAAAAGCTGTATGTGTTTTTTTC
>CAZYIL010000172.1:0-3435 GCA_964646945.1 uncultured Marinoscillum sp.
AATGATTCTGGAGTCGAAAATTTATGACATAATATTGCCTTCATAATACTTTTTTTGCCTCAATAATTAATAATCCTGGAATTAACAAAATTAATATTATGGAAGAAACTTTTGTTATAAGGTTACCGTAAACATATGGATCCGGTTCGAATTTCATTTCAATAATATTTTCTCCTGGAGGAACTTCTAAACCTCTTAAAACATAGTTTGTTCTAACTAATTTAGATTTTTGATCATTTATTTTAACACTCCAACCTTTAGGATAAAATATTTCAGAAAAAACAATAAAAGAATTTTTAGGGTTAGAAGATTTATAAATAATATGATTAGGTTTATAAGAAATCAGTTGAATTTCTCCTTGATTTCCATATTCATCTTTTAAATTAGGAAATTTAATATTATCTACAACAGCAATATTTTTTAAATCTGATGTAGTAATTTCTTCAATTTCTTCTTTAGGGGTTTCTACTTTTTTAATTTTTTTAATATACCAAGCATTTCCATTTGCATATTTGTTTTTAATAACTCCATTAGCTGAATTATTAAATTTTAGATACCCTACATTTAACATATTTATTAATTGGTAATCACTAAAATCATTTGATCCATTTTGGATTCCTTTTATAATTTTTTGAATTTCTTTAGATATTCCATGTTCAATTAAATCTTGATATCTTCTAATTTTTGCACCGTGATATCCTCCAATAGATTGATGATAATATGATGTTTTTGCTTCATTGAAAGTATTTTGAATATTAAATACTCTTTGATTATTAGAATTATTGTCTAGGATTATTTTGTCAGATTCAGATAGAGAAAAAATATTTTTATTTTTTCTAATAAATGATTCTTCTTTAATAAATCTTTTATTAATTAAAGTCATGTCTAGAATGACAATAGCTAGCAAGATAATATTTAAATTCATGATTTTTAATTTCTTTATTAGAAATAGATAGATGCTTCCTGAAAAGATTAAAAAAATAAATAAGCTTCTTAATACATCGTAAATTAGCATGTCTTTTCTATCAGAAATAAGATTACTATTAAACCAATTAGGTAAGTTTTTTAAGTTTTCATCTACTGTTCCAGTATAACTTAAAAAATTTGAAATAATTAATATGAAACCAAAAAAAGCACAAACATATAGCATTGATTTTTTAAGTTTTGAAATACTTATTTTTTTTGGATTAATAACTAATTTCTCAAGAGCAAGCATACCAATTAACGGAATACAAAAAATAGTAATTATGATGATAAAAGTAACTGATCTGAATTTGTTATATCCAGGTAAATATTCAAATAAAATAGAATTGAATAATTCAAAATTATTTCCCCAGCTTAAAATTATTCCCAAAGCAGTCAACACAAGGAGCCAAGATTTTTCTTTTGAATTAAGTAATAAAATACCAATTACTAAAAAAAATAATGAAAGGGCTCCAACATAGTATGGTGCTGTAAAAGGTTGACTTCCCCAATATGTAGGTATTTTTTTTAACTGTTCTCGCGTTTGTTGTTTACTAATATTATTTTTCAAAAATGCTTGACCAAGATTAGATGATATATCTAATTCTTCTTGACTCGATCCTCCAAATATATTGGGTATAACTAATGTTAATGGCTCAAAAATCCCATTGCTATATTGAAATGCATATTCTTTACTTAGCCCTGATTCATTTTTTTTAATTTCTGAAGGTCCTCTTATAGAATACTTACTGTACTCAGCAATTGACCATAATTCTCCAAAAAAAGTACCTATAGAAATGATTGCTGCTATAGAAATGATTGCTATTTTTTTTAAATCTTTTTTAAGATTCTTTTCTTTATATGAATAATAAAGAAAATTTATTCCATATATAATTAATATTATAAGTGTGTAATAAGTGATTTGAAGATGATTTATTCTTATCTGCAATGCTAAAGATATCATTGTAAGTAAGAACCCTAATTTCATATTCTTAGTTAATCCAAGATGAACTCCAGATACTATCAATGGCATTAGGGCAATTGCTCCAATTCTTGCATTATGACCAGCAAGAATTCCTATTATCATATATGATGAAAGACTAAAAAAAATTGAACCAATTAATGAAAATGCGGGTCTAATATTAAATATTAAAAGCATGATGTAATAGGATAATAATGAAATAAATATATGATTGATTGGATGGGGGATTCCTATGCTTATAATTTTTTGGATCCCTAAAATCAATTTATTATCCCACTGAATATCAATAAGATATGCAGGCATACCAGAAAACATAGAGTTAGTCCATAGAGGTTCTTCTCCAGTTTTTTCTCTATAATCTTTAATTTCTTTTGATGAACCCTTCCATTGTTCAATATCATGTTGATTTATAATTTTATTTTCAAAAATTATAGGATTGAATAGATAAACAGTTAAAGATAAAAATAAAATTATAGCTATAGAATGATATAAAATATCTCCTTTTTTCATTATTGATATTATCTTGTGAAGATCTTAAATTATTGATAATAAAAAAAATATTGATTTAATTTAAATTAAATGAAAAGACTTCAAATTTTATGATTATTACTATTTTTACATATGTTTGAAAACTTAAGTAACAAACTAGATAGAGCCTTTAAAGTTCTAAAAGGACAAGGTAAGATTACAGAGGTAAATGTTGCAACTACCATAAAAGAAATTAGAAGAGCTTTAATTGATGCAGATGTAAGCTATAAAGTAGCAAAGGAAATAACTTCTAAAATAAAAGAAAAAGCTTTAGGGCAAGATGTCTTAATTTCCGTGTCGCCTGGTCAATTAATGACAAAAATTGTTGCTGATGAATTATCTACTTTAATGGGTAAAGAATCAGTTGAACTTAATTTGAAAGGAAATCCAAATGTTATTTTAATATCTGGACTTCAAGGATCTGGAAAAACTACTTTCTCAGGTAAATTAGCTTATTTTTTAAAAAACCAAAATAAAAAACCTCTATTAGTAGCATGTGATGTATATAGACCGGCTGCTATTGAACAACTTCATGTTATTGGTAAACAAATAAATGTTGAGGTATTTTCTGATGAAAAATCAAAATCACCACTAAATATTGCTAAAAAAGCAATTCAACAAGCGAAAAAATCTGATATAAAATCTGTAATTATTGATACCGCTGGTAGATTAGCAATAGATGAAAAGATGATGAAAGAAATTGAGGGTTTAAAGAAAAATTTAAATCCGTCTGAAACTTTGTTTGTTGTAGATTCAATGATTGGTCAAGATGCTGTGACAACAGCTAAAATTTTCAATGAAAGGATTGATTATGATGGAGTAATATTAACAAAATTAGATGGGGATTCAAGAGGTGGAGCAGCTTTATCTATAAGAAGAGTTGTAGATAAACCTATTAAATTTATTAAGATGGAAATGCAATTTTTTGTTGAACCTAATTCGGAATTGGAATGGTATAAAAA
>CAZYIL010000173.1:0-3427 GCA_964646945.1 uncultured Marinoscillum sp.
TTAATTTACCAAGAAAAGCACAAATTTGTATGGTTATAGGTGCTGGTAAAAGAGATAAAAAAGGAATTTATGGAAAACAAATTCGATTTGATAGTAGTATGTTTATAAAAGTAGTTTGAATTAAATATTTAAAATTTTGATTGTATAATGAGTTCAAATAAAAAAATTAAAATTACTTTTCCTGATAAAAAAATCATTGAATATAATATTGGTGTATCCTGTATTGAGGTTGCAAGGAGTATTAGTGAGGGTTTTTCAAGAAGACTTTTAGTTGCTAGTTTGAATAATAGACTTGTTGATTTATCAAAAAAGATTAATTCAGATTCTGACATTTTATTTTATGATTGGAATTCAGATATTGGTAAATCTACTTTTTGGCATTCATCTGCTCATTTGATGGCAGAAGCTTTGGAATCATTATTTGATAATTTAAAATTTGGGATTGGTCCTCCAGTTGAAAATGGATTTTATTACGATATAGATTTCGGGAATAATGATTTTACAAATGAAAAAATTAATATTTTGGAAAAAAGAATACTAAAGTTAGCTAAAGAAAAAACTAAATTTTATAGAGACAAAGTTTCTAAAAAAGATGCTATTAAATATTTTAAAGAAAAAGGAGATAATTATAAATTAGAGTTAATTAATGAGTTGAAAGATGGTGAAATAACATTTTATAAACAAGGGAATTTTATAGATTTATGTAAAGGCCCTCATATTCCAAATACTAAATTTATTAAATCTATTAAAATTTTAAATATTGCAGGTGCTTATTGGAAAGGTGATGAAAAAGGAAAGCAATTAACCAGAATATATGGTATATCATTTCCTACTAATAAAGAATTAAATCAATTTTTAAACTTTCAAGAAGAAGCAAAAAAAAGAGACCATAGAAAAATAGGAAAAGAATTAGAATTATTTACTTTTAGTGAAAAAGTAGGTCAAGGCCTTCCTTTGTGGCTTCCAAACGGCACTATTCTTAGAGAAAATTTAGAAAATTTTATGAAGGAGGAACAAGTAAAACAAGGTTATTTACCCGTTGTTTCACCTCATATTGGTTCAAAAGAGTTATATGTTACTTCAGGGCATTACGATAAATATGGAGAATCTTCATTTCAACCAATTAAAACCCCAAATCAAAATGAAGAATTTTATCTGAAACCAATGAATTGTCCACATCATTGTGAAATCTATAAATCTAAACCTAGGTCTTATAAAAATTTACCTTTAAGAATTGCTGAATTTGGTACAGTTTATAGATATGAACAAAGTGGAGAACTTCATGGTCTTACTAGAGTAAGAGGATTTACACAAGATGATGCGCATATTTTTTGTATGAATAATCAAGTTAAGTCTGAGTTTATTAAAGTAATTGATTTAATTCTTAAAGTTTTCGAATCACTTTCATTTGAAACTTATAGTGTTCAAGTTTCTTTAAGAGATCGTAATGATAATTCAAAATATATTGGGTCTAGTGAACTTTGGGAAATTGCTGAAAATGATATTTTAGAAGCTGTTAAAGAAAAGAAATTAGATTACAAGATAGAATATGGTGAAGCTGCATTTTATGGTCCAAAACTTGATTTTATGGTAAAAGATTCTTTAAACAGAAAATGGCAACTAGGAACTATTCAAGTAGATTACCAATTACCCAAAAGATTTAATTTAGAATATATTTCTGTAAATAATGATAAAAAAACTCCTGTAGTTATTCACAGGGCTCCTTTTGGGTCTTTGGAACGTTTTGTAGCATTATTAACTGAGCATTGTTATGGAAATTTTCCTTTTTGGTTAGCTCCAGTTCAAATTGTTATCTTACCAATTTCTGACAATTTCAATAATTACAGTAAAAAAATCACTAATTTGTTAAAAAAATTAAAATTAAGATGCAAGTCTGATTTAAGATCAGAAAAAATTTCCAGAAAAATTAGAGACGCGGAGCTTAAAAAAATTCCATATATGATTATTATTGGCGCAAAAGAATTAAAATCAAAAAAAATATCATTAAGGAAACATGGCAAGGGAGATATTGGTTTAATGACTGTTGATAAATTAATTTCAAAATTAAAATCAGAAAAAAACACAACCATAAATAACTAATTATATTCTTTTATTTATTTAAATAATTTAGATATTTGCAAATAAATTTTAAAATTATAAGAAGAAGAAAAAAATTTGTTAGAAGAAGGCTTGAAGAGAAGTATAAAATCAATCAGAGAATTACTTCTCAGAAGGTTAGATTGGTTGGTGAAAATATTAAAGTTGATATTTATCCAATTACTCAAGCATTACAAATTGCTAAAGAAAAAGGTTTGGATCTAGTTGAGATTTCTCCTAATGCAGATCCGCCAGTATGTAAGATTATTGATTATTCAAAATTCAAATACTCGCAGAAGAAAAAGGAAAAATCAATGAAATCAAATTCTCATAAGAATGTAATGAAAGAAATAAGATTTGGACCAAACACAGACGAACATGATTTTAATTTTAAATTAAATCATACCAAAAGGTTCTTAGAAAGTGGTTTTAAGGTTAAAGCATATGTTCATTTTTATGGAAGAACAATAGTTTTTAAGGAAAGGGGAGAGATTTTATTATTAAAATTGGCTCAATCTTTGGAAGATTTTTCAAATGTTGAGGAATTACCTAAATTAGAAGGAAAAAGAATGTTTTTAATGTTAACTCCTAAAAAATAATAATTATGCCTAAGATGAAATCAAAATCAGGAGCAAAAAAAAGATTTAAACTTACTGGATCAGGTAAGGTAAAGAGAAAAAATGCTTTTAAAAATCATATTTTGACAAAAAAAGAAACCAAACAAAAAAGAAATTTGACAAAGTCTAGTTTAGTGCATAAATCAGACGAAAAATATATAAAGAAAATGATTTAAATTGAACAATTATGCCAAGATCAGTAAATAATGTAGCTTCTAAGAAAAGAAAAAAGAAAATATTAAAATCTACTAAAGGGTTTTTTGGTAGAAGAAAGAATGTTTGGACAGTAGCAAAAAATGCTCTTGAAAAAGCTCTTTTATATTCCTATGCTCATAGAAAAACTAAAAAACGAAATATGAGGAGTTTATGGATTCAAAGAATAAATGCAGCTGTAAACGAACATGATATATCATATTCAAAATTTATTAATTTGATTCAAAAAAATAAAATTAAATTAAACAGGAAAGTTTTAGCTGATATGGCAATGAATGATCCTAAATCATTTAATGAAATTTTAAAATCAATCAAATAACTATCAATCAAGATTTTGTTTAGTAATAATTTAATAACAAAATTTAACACACTAGAGACTCCTTTTTATTATTACGATTTAAACCTTTTAGATAAAACACTTTCAATTTTATCAAAATCTATCTATGATAATTATAATGTTTATTATGAATATTTAATCAATGATAATCTGGACAAGTTTC
>CAZYIL010000174.1:0-631 GCA_964646945.1 uncultured Marinoscillum sp.
CATAAGATAAAACGGTGTCATAAAGTTTAATTTTTGATAAAAATTTTATGTTTTTTTCTGATGTAATAGCAATTATTTTTTTCTTGTCTTTTGATTTATATTTTGATAACAAAAATGCTAAAGACAAAGCTGTTTTAGATGATGCGCTTGTCAGAATTATCTGATCACATTCAAAAAATTTTTCATCTTTCAAAAAAAAGTAATTTAAAAATGAAGTTAAAAAAAGTGGTTTGATTAAAGGATGATATTCTACTGATTCATCTATATTTTTTGAAATTTTTAGATAATGATTGTATACTGAAGGAAGTTTTTTTCTATGATGGGAATCATCTATAAAACCGAAAGTATTAACTTTTTTTGGTACAACTTTTAAGTATTTGCTCATAGGAAAATATCCATAAAACTTGTCCCCCTTAGAAATATTTTCATTTTTAGAAGAAATAACATTTGCAAAGCCCCAAACCGGAATAATACCATAGGGGTCCTCAGCTGGAAAGAAATTCCAATAACCTAATGTGTCACCAATAACTGCATATGTAATGTTATTTGAGGTAAATGCATATCTTTCAATTTCTAATATAACTTCATTTTCTTTTGAAATTGGAATTTTATCATCTAAAAAAGTAGCTTC
>CAZYIL010000174.1:641-3372 GCA_964646945.1 uncultured Marinoscillum sp.
ACTGTGATAGTAAAAACCTCTGCCAACAAAAACTTTTATGATCGCTTCAACAACCCTATGTAAGCAAAATAGTTGCCATAGAATTATTTAGAGCGATAGCTCATATGCATGAATAATACTCCTACTTAAGGTTCTTTTCTTAAATAGATTTAGCTTTTTCTAATTCAAGAACTCTCTTTTTTAGCTCATTGATAACTTCCTGTTGCTTTTCAAGCTCTTCTATTTTACTAGAAAGCTCCTGTATAGCTTTAATCAATGGAATGGTTAAAGCACCATATTGTACCCCTTGCTTTCCATCTGAATCGTTCTCTGACCACCCACTCCAATTGATTCCTACTTCATCCATCGCCTCTTTCACTTCCTGAGCAATCAACCCATCATAAATAGTTTCATCATCTGCTGGTCTTTCCGTTACATTACCATTACCAACAAAAGGACCGCTTCCAGGGATCTCTTGAAATCTAGCTTCTAAAAGCTCGTTAGGATAATCTGCTGGATTCTTCATCTTATATCTAACAGGCCTTAGTTTTTTGATAAACGCTAACCCAAGATTCGAATCGTGAATCTCTCTTTTGATTCTCTTGTCAGAGTATGCGGTAATAGAAGTCACCTGTGCTTTAATATGGGTGATACTGGTATTACCAAGAGCAATTTGATTATCCCCAGTACCTGTTGCTCCCTGACCGATGACGATTTGATTCGTGGCATTATTAGCACTAGGATCAGCATCCCTTCCAATAAGTACATTATTACTTCCAGTGGTGATCACATCTCCAGCTAAATGTCCAACGGCGGTATTACTCATTGCTGTGGTATTTTCCGTTAAAGCATTATAGCCAATAGCAACATTAGAAGATCCCGATGTGTTAGCATCCAAAGAAGTATTTCCAATGGCAATATTATACTGCCCTCCGTCCAATGGCCCTCCTAGTGCATCAGCACCAACCGCAATATTTGCCTGAGATGCGACTGCACCATCAAGAGCCCCATCACCAATGGCAACATTCCTATGTCCCGTGATTTTGTTCCTTAAAGCATTAAGTCCAACTGCCGTATTTGATAATCCCGTGGTATTTTCAGTCATAGCGTACCATCCAATTGCTGTGTTGTTACCTGCAGTATTATCATATAAAGCAAAAGCTCCAAATGCTGAGTTATTACTTCCAGTTTGGTTATTCTCTAAAGCAGATATTCCAACGGCCGTATTGTGTACTGCACTGGTATTTAATTTTGAACTATATGCTCCCACCGCGACATTGCAACACCCATTGATATCTTCATACATACTTTGGTATCCAATAGCAGTATTAAAATTAGTTTCGGTGTCCATTAAAGCATCATGTCCCAAGGCAGTATTATATCTTCCCGTGACATTAGTCTTTAAAGTATTATTTCCAATAGCAACATTAAAAAATCCAGTTTCATTAAGAGTTAAACTACTTGTTCCAATTGCGATATTAGTATACCCTGTGGTGTTAGCAGTCAAAGCATTATATCCAATAGCAATATTATTGTCTCCTGAAGTCACAGCATCAAGTGCCGTAGTTCCTACGGCTAAATTATAATTAGCACCAGATGTTGTTGCTACTGGGTCATGTCCTATGTACATAGAATTTGATTCTATTAAAGCATCAGTAAGGGTGTTAATAGAGGTTCCTATATTATCAACCCAAGATAATGTTCCGTTTCCAGCAGTTGATAACACTTGATTCGCTGAACCGTCTGCAGCAGGCAAAACCCAAATTTTGTCTGCACTTAAAGCAGGAGCTTCAAAACCGACGTAGTTCGCTCCTTCATAGAATCTAAGCTCATTAGCGGTTCCCTTTAAAGATACCGTTCCCTTCAGGTAGGTATCTTTGAACGCATAAGAACTGCTTCCTAGATCTACTTCGTTATCATCATGCGGATGAATCGCAGTAGCACTTCCATTTCCAATCACTGCAATGTTATCTCCGTGCCCTGTTGCTCCCTGACCGATGACGATTTGGTTAGCTCCACTATTAGCATGTGGATCAGCACCCTGTCCAATAAGTACATTATTACTTCCAGTGGTGATCACATCTCCAGCTTGATATCCAAAGGCGGTATTATTAGCTCCCGATGTGTTAGCGGTCAAAGCTTTCCATCCAATCCCAATATTATTGTCTCCTGTTACTGCGGCTTTCAAAGAATTATTTCCTATGGCAATGTTGTACTCTCCTCCATCGATAGCTCCTCCAAGAGCAAAAGCTCCAATGGCTAGGTTTTCATTTTCTGTGTCTGCACCATCAAGGGCCCAATATCCAATAGCAATATTATAATCTCCTGTCGTGTTTAATGCCAAAGTGTTGCTACCAAGAGCTGTATTATTTAATCCATTGGTGTTAGCTTGTAATGCATTACTTCCTAGGGCAACACCGTTATTTGCAGTATTATTTTTTAAAGCCATATGCCCGATAGCCACATTTCTCTGTCCATTTGTGATAGTACCTAAAGCCTCAACACCAACAGCAATATTATCACCACCCGATGTAAGAGAAGTCAAAGCACTATAGCCAAAAGCAACATTGTTATGCCCAGTACCTGTTAGAGCATCTAAAGCACTATAGCCAACTCCTGTATTGTTTTGGGCATCATTACTTAATGTTCCTGTAGTCTCGTGACCTATTAATAGTGATCTCGTAAAATTTGTTCCACCAGATTTAGCATCAGAAAGACCATCAAGTGCAGATGCTCCTCCTCCTCCTATGTA
>CAZYIL010000175.1:0-3349 GCA_964646945.1 uncultured Marinoscillum sp.
AAATATACAGAAGGTGCATTTAGAGATTGGGGGTATAAACTGGCAAAAGAAAAATATGATGCTAAAGATTTGGATGGTGGACCATGGCAAGTTATTCAAACCAGTCATGGTAATATTATTGTTAAAGATGTTATAGCAGATGCTTTTCTCCAACAAATATTAACCAGGCCTAAGGAATATTCTGTTGTTGCTACTATGAATTTGAATGGTGATTATATTTCAGACGCACTTGCAGCTATAGTTGGTGGTATTGGAATTGCTCCAGGCGCAAACATAAATTATGATACTGGTCATGCTATCTTTGAAGCGACTCATGGAACTGCCCCAAAATATGCTGGAAAAGATAAAGTTAATCCAGGTTCAGTGATTCTTTCTGGGGCTATGATGTTAGAACATTTAGGATGGATTGAAGCAAAAGAACTTATCCATAATGGATTAACTCAAACAATTTCAAATAAAAGAGTAACTTATGACTTTGAGAGATTAATGAAAAATGCTACACTTTTGTCTTGTTCTGAATTTGGATCAGAAATTGTAAAAAATATGTAATTCTATGCCTAGAAAGAAAAAAATAATCGTTTTCGATACTACGCTTAGGGATGGGGAACAAGTCCCGGGCTGTCAACTTAATTCAAAGGAAAAAGTAGAGATTGCTAAAGATTTGGAAGTTCTTGGAGTCGATGTGATTGAGGCTGGATTTCCAATTTCTAGTCCTGGTGATTTTAATTCAATTGTAGAAATAGCAAAAAATGTAAAAAAACCGATTATATGTGCTTTGAGTAGAGCTGTTGTAATGGATATAGATATGGCAAATTTATCTCTTAAAGAAGCTAAAAGAAAAAGATTGCATACTGGAATTGGAGCATCAGATATACATATAAAATATAAGTTTAAATCAACAAGGGAAAAGGTTCTTGAGCAAGCTATTTCTTCAATAAAATATGCTAGAAAATATTTTGATGATATTGAATTTTATCCTGAAGATGCAGGAAGAGCTAACAAAGATTTTCTAGCTAAAATGGTAGAAGAAGTTATAAAAGCTGGAGTTACAGTTATTAATATTGCAGATACTACAGGTTATAATTTACCAGATATGTTTGGAAATAAAATTAAATTTTTGATGAATAATGTTCCTAATATTGATAAAGCTATCGTATCAATTCACTGTCATAACGACTTGGGATTAGCTACAGCCAATTCTATTGCAGGATTACAAAATGGAGCACGACAAGTTGAAGTGACCATTAACGGAATCGGAGAAAGAGCAGGTAACACCTCATTGGAAGAAGTAGTAATGGCTATTCATGCTCATAAACATTTAAATTTTGTTACTAATATTAATACAAAAAAGATTATTCCCTTAAGCAAAAAAGTTAGCAAATTAATGAACATGCCAGTGCAAAAAAACAAGGCTATAGTTGGTTCTAATGCTTTTGCACACTCATCGGGAATTCACCAAGATGGATTTCTAAAACATAGAGAAACATATGAAATTATTGATCCAGCAACAGTAGGTGTTGATTCATCGTCTATTGATTTAACAGCTCGAAGTGGAAGAGCTGCTCTAGCTCATAGACTTTCAATCTTAGGATTTTCTTTTAGTAAAATTGAATTGGAAACTATATATACAAAATTTTTAGAAATGGCAGATAAACAGAAGTTAATTCATGACGAAGATTTGTATGAGTTAGTTGGAAAAAAGAAATAATTTTTTTGTTATGAATCATCCTAAGACCCTATTTGATAAAGTTTGGGAGAATCATTTAGTAGACATAATTCCTCAAGGGCCTAGTATATTATATATCGATAAACATTTAATTCATGAAGTAACTAGCCCTCAAGCATTTGTCGGTTTAAGAGATAGAGGTATTCCAGTTTTTCGTCCAGAAAAAACCATAGCTACGGCTGACCACAATGTGCCTACCAAAAATCAACATTTGCCTATTAAGGAAGAGCTTTCTAAAAATCAACTTGACAAACTAACTAAAAACTGTGATGATTTTGGAATAAAACTTTATGGATTAGGCCACAAATATCAAGGAATAGTACATGTAATCGGTCCAGAGTTAGGGATTACGCAACCTGGAATGACAATAGTTTGTGGTGATAGCCATACTTCAACACGTGGCGCATTTGGCTCTATTGCTTTTGGAATAGGGACAAGTGAAGTTGAAATGGTAATGGCAACTCAATGTCTTTTACAAAGAAAACCCAAAACCATGTTAATTAAAATCAATGGAGAATTATCTAAAGGCGTTTATTCAAAGGACATTATTTTATACATCATTTCAAAAATTTCATCTTCAGGAGGTACAGGATATTTTGTAGAATATTCAGGTTCTACCATTTCTTCTTTATCAATGGAAGCAAGAATGACTATATGTAATATGAGTATTGAAATGGGTGCTAGAGGAGGTATCATTGCTCCTGATGAGAAAACTTTTGATTATGTTAGAGATAAAAAATTTGCACCTAGGGGAAAAGATTTTGATCAAAAAGTTAATTACTGGAAGACTTTGGTTTCTGATAAAAATGCAAAATATGATAAAGTATTAGAATTTGATTCAAAAGATATAGAACCTATGATTACATATGGAACAAATCCAGGAATGGGAATGAAGATTTCAGATAAGATACCAAATTTTCCATCTGAAGGATCTAAAGATTCTTTCACAAAATCTTTAGATTATATGGGTTTTAAACCAGGGAATAAGCTTTTAAATAAAAAAATAGATTATGTTTTTATAGGTAGTTGCACAAACTCAAGAATGGAAGATTTAAGAATAGCAGCAAGATATGTTAAAGGAAAGCAAAAAGCTGAAGATATCAATGCATGGGTAATTCCTGGCTCAAAGCAAGTCGAAAAAATGGCTATAGAAGAAGGAATTGACAAAGTATTTAAAGATGCTGGTTTTGAATTTAGACAACCTGGATGTTCTGCTTGTCTTGCAATGAATGAAGATAAAATTCCTAAAAATCAATATTGTGTTTCTACATCAAATAGAAACTTTGAAGGAAGACAAGGGCCAGGGTCCAGAACAATATTAGCCAGTCCTTTAACTGCAGTTGCTTCTGCAATAAATGGGTATATTACTGATGTTAGAGATCATATATAGTTATGGAAAAATTTAAAACTATTTTATCTAAAGTAACTCCTCTTCCAATAGAGAATATTGATACTGACCAAATTATTCCTGCTAGATTTCTTAAAGCTGTTTCAAGAGAAGGTTTTGGTGATAGTTTTTTTTGTGATATGTTATTAGATTTTAAAATCGGGGATAGTATTATAATCGTCTGTTATGATTGGGATAATGAACTTATGAATGTTCAAGATTATTTTCAATTATCT
>CAZYIL010000176.1:0-3280 GCA_964646945.1 uncultured Marinoscillum sp.
GTTATACGGGCAACTGTATCGAGGGTTCGAATCCCTCTCTCTCCGCTCTCGTCGATAAATTGGCTAAAAGAGAGGTTTTGCAGCAATGTAAAACCTCTTTTTTTTACCTAAAAAAGTGCGACAAACCCCTCGTCTGATAGCGACATAAGGAGTCATAATATAGTCATAATCTTTTTTCTAACACCCACCTTCAAAAATATTGTAAACTCTATTAGAGTCAATATAAAGGAGTGAGAGATGAGTGAACATTATAATGAAATGCTAGAAAAACTAAGTTTAAGTTTAGAAAAAACAACATCTGAGGCAGAAAGTTTTTTAGCCAGCTTAGAAATAGATAAAACTAATTTTAAAGAGGTTACAGAATTAGATTTTTCTGGACAAAAGTCTTTAATAAATGTTGATTTTTTATCTTTCTTCCCAAAAGTCAATGTACTCAATCTTTCTAAATGTATAAATCTTGGAAATATCAATGGTGTAGCAAATCTCACAGACCTTGAAGAATTGGATTTAAGTTGGTGTGAATCACTTGACAGGATTTCTGATTTAACGAAATGTAATAAATTAACGAACTTAAATCTTATTTGTACCAGTGAAAGATTAAATCCAGATGCATATGACTTGCTAGCTTTAGTTGTGATTGGTGATATAGAAATTCTACAAGATTATGAATGGGATGGAGAAGAAGATATTGATCCAAATCTTGCATTAGATGGAGAAACAATTTCAGTTTACAGTGAGGACGAGGCTAAAAGAGCAAGCTTAAGTATTAGGGGTAAAGAAGAAATTTATTCTGACTAATTTTTTAAACTTATATAGAATCAATATAAAGGAGTGAGAGATGGCTATAGAAATTCATTTTGAGTGTAATAATCGATACTTGTATGGATGCAAAACTTTAGATGAACTTAAAGATCAAGATCAATGGAGTTTTATGTCTTCTTTTGAATCAGGAGCTACTAATGTAGAAATAACCGGTACAAATTCTAATGAGTCTCTTACAATCTCCGGCGACTGGATAGATTCTGATGGGAACTTGCTTGAGATTATAGACATAAATGACCCTATTCTTTCATTGGATGGGAATATTGAATTCGAAGAAATCAAGGATTATAATTATATAATCATTGAAGAAGAGCATTATGGTGGTTCAGGCTTTGATGAAAATGATGTGGACTGTCTTTTTATTGCTGATGGTCATTCAAGCATCACATGGAAAGATTGTGAATCATTTCGCTATAGGTACACCAATATAGGCCTTATCGAGCACCTTGAAAATGATAGGGGTGATACTATGTCGGTTGGCACTTATGATGGTAACCTGCACAATCCAAATGAAGATGGTGTCGTGGAAGAAGTTACTTATTATGCATACAAAATTAGAAACAAAGATCTTGTTCTGTTAGATTTAAGTGCTAACTGTAGGGACTGGGAAGGTAATATTGAAGATTACGATGGGAAAGATCCAATATATGAAAAATAAGGTATAAAAAAGTTGTAAACTTATAAAGAATCAATATTGAGGAGTAAGAGTTTAGGAAAATGATTACGATATTAATTCTAAGGAAGAGTTTAAAAAATAACTATGGTTTCACGATACAGAACTAAAGAGTTTGTAACAGCAACAGAGTATACTCCAAAATTAGGAAAATTATATTTTATAGGAGCTGATGGAAACTTGTATGAAACTACAATGGGCCCAAAATCCAAAGGATATAAAGCTCCTATGGTTGCTGAGTTGAATATTGAAAGGGAAGAAGGTTGGCTTTATTTCGTAAAAAGAAATCCTGAGGTCGAATATTTTGGAGATAATAAAAAAGCAAAAGTTCCTAAAGATTCAATCATTGAAGTATGGCGAAATCTTATGTCCTCAGAGTATGGAATAGCTGATATGACAAAAAAAGAAATTCTTGATGAAATCCTAGAAGATTGGGAAGATTTATCAAACCAGTCAGATGAACGACTTAATGAAGATCGTGGAGCATGGGTTCAGCAAGCAAGAGATATTATGGGAGAAGGTGATCTTGAGGACGAAGTTGAAGCTGATTTACAAACTATTGCTATACAACTAGAACAAATCAAAAGATTTGGTAAGATAATTTATCAAAAAAAAGATATTACCAATCCAGATGAGCAAGAGTAAAGAACGTTATTTAACGAAATCAAGAATGAAGATTGGTCTCGAATGCCCAAAAAAACTTTATTATTATGATGATTATAAAAATGAAGATAGTGGTAATGAATTTTTAGAGATTTTGGCTGAAGGAGGATATCAAGTTGGTGAGCTTGCCAAATATTATTACAAGTTTCACTTTCCAGAATATCATTATGTAGATATCACCTCACTAGGTTATGAAGAGTCAATTAAAGCTACCAATAAAGCCCTTGAGCATAGGAATGTTGTAATTGCTGAGCCAGCTATTACTTTTGATAATTTTTTCATTAGGGTAGATGTTTTAGTTAAAAAAGGGAATACTATTCAATTGGTTGAAGTTAAATCAAAATCGTGCACTTCAGATGATGAACATGATTTTTTAAGTTTTAAAAAATCTGGCGTATCTATCAATAGCACATGGAGGCCTTACTTAGCAGATGTTGCCTTCCAAACTTATGTTACATCTCAGGCTTTTCCTGAATGGTCAATTACACCATACCTTATGCTTGTAAATAAAAGCAAAGAAACGAATATGGACGGCCTAAACCAACTGTTTACCATTATTAAAACAGATACAGAGAATGGTGAAAGTCGATTAGGGGTAGAAGTAAACGAGGAAGAAATAAATCTAAATAAAGAAAAAATTAAAGATACCGTATTGCAGGATGTGAATGTAAAAAGAGTTGTAAACTCAATTTTGTATGATCAGCCATTAGGCAATGATAATTTCTTTGATTTATTAAATCGTCCTCTATCTGAATTTGGAACTGATAATAGTTCGACATTTATTGAAGCAGCTCATCAACTATCTGATGCTTATAAAAATAGTATATCTTTAGACAAATCAGGAAGTGATATTGGAGCGTGTTGTTCAAAATGCACTTTTTGTTGGCAAGAAATCATTCCAAATTATAGCGATGAAGAAAATTATATTTCATCTATTTGGAATTTTCCAAAAAATAAAATACCGGAATTATTTAACGAAAATATTTTTTCAATTAAAGATTTGCATAATAATCCTAAACTTAATCCTTTAAATCCTGATACTAAACGTTATAAAAGACAATCTTTACAAATAAAACTTTCAGCAAGAAAAAATGCATCGGAATGGTTTAGTGATGATATTTT
>CAZYIL010000177.1:0-3232 GCA_964646945.1 uncultured Marinoscillum sp.
TTTTATGGCATTTAATGATGGGGAATCTTTATGGGTAATCGTATCTCCTACTTTGATTTCCTTTGCTTCTTTGATTCCTGATATTAAATAACCAACATTGCCAGCTTTTAAAAACTCTTTTGGTTTTTTTTTTATTTTTAAAATACCAATCTCATCAACATTATATTCTTTTTTTGTATTAAAAAATTTAACGGTCTCTCCTTTTTTTATGGTTCCATTAAAAATTCTAAAGATTACTTCAACACCTCTAAAAGAGTTAAAAACTGAATCAAAGACCATTGCTTGGTTATTTTCTTTTGGATCTCCCTTTGGTGCTGGAATATTGCTCACTATTTTTTCAAGAATAGCTTCAATCCCTATTCCATCTTTTGCACTAACATGTAAAATATCTGATGCTTTACAATCAAGCAAATCAATTATTTGATCAGACACTTCGTCGATCATTGATCCAGGTAAATCAATTTTATTTAAAATAGGAATAATTTCCAAACCTTGATCTAAGGCTAAATATAAATTTGATATAGTTTGTGCTTGAATACCTTGAGAAGCATCTATAACAAGGAGAGCTCCTTCACAAGATGCAATGGATCTTGAAACTTCATATGAAAAATCTACGTGGCCTGGAGTATCAATTAAATTTAAAATGTATTCTAATCCATCTAAAGAAAAATTTAATTGAACTGCATGACTTTTAATAGTTATACCTCTTTCTTTTTCAAGATCCATGTCATCAAGTAACTGATCTTTCATATCCCTTCTATCTACTGTTTTAGTAAACTCCAAAAGCCTATCTGCTAATGTACTTTTGCCATGATCAATATGTGCTATTATACAAAAATTTCTAATGTTCTTCATAATGGAAACGTCTCATCAAAATTAGATAATAATTTGATGAATTATTCAGTTGAAGTAATAATAAAACTACATTATTTCTTAAGTTTCCACCTCTTATGCGACCAAAGCCAATCCGATGGATTCTGATTAATTTCTTTTTCTAAAAAATTAACGTAATTAGGAAGAACTTGAGCTTTATTTAGATCATAAGGAGGAGAATGAAGAGGCAACAATCTCATGTGATAATATCCCCTTTTTATTCTTTTCATGGTAAGAAAAAAAACTTCACAATTAATTTTTTTTGGAATTAATTCTATTCCTCGATAAAAAGCTGTTTGCTGATGTAATAACTTTTGCCAGTGAACTTTTTTATCTATCCTTGGGCATTGATCAGCAGCCAATCCAATAATCTTTATTTTGTTTAAATTATTATTCATATAATCAACAGCCTTTTTAGCTTCTACCATTTTAATATTAAATTTCGTTCTTGTTTCATACATAATTTCATTAAAAGTATTATTAGAAAGCTGTTTATAAATACCTAATGCATTGACATTAAAATATACACCTATAGACATTAAAAGCCATTCCCAATTACATTGATGACTACAAATTATAACGATGGGTTTATCTTTTGAAATTACAGTACGCATTTCTTCTAAATTTTCAATAAAAACCCTTTTTTTTAATTCATTTTTACTTATAGTATAACCTTTAATCACCTCTACAAAAACATCCGTAAAATTTCTATAAAAATCATGAAAAATTTTGTTTCTCTCATATTCAGATTTTTTTGGAAAAGAATTTAAAATATTTTTTTTTACAACTTTTTTTCTATAAAATTTTTTTAAAAAAAAACATAAAAAATCTGACAATAGATATAAAATTATTGATGGCAAACTAGAAAGTAAGTAATAAAAAAATTTCATTAGGAAAATTTAATTCTCTGTCAATTTTTCAAGGTTATATCCCTTAGGATTTCCTTTATATTTTACGGTTTTTTTTATAGAATCACTTCTTCTAAATAAAGTATTCATATATACCCACTTTGCAATTACAGCTTTTTGATTAAAATTTAAAACTAGATAACCATGATCTCTGGTGTTTGAATACTTTAAATGCGGATTAAGAGAACTATTTGTAATATAATTTTCATGTTCAATAATTTCTTGAATTGGAACATTAGAATACCTTTCATTAGCATTGCCTGCACTCAAACTTGGAGTTCCAAATTCAAAAGCATATGGCTCCATAAAGATTTTTTCTTTAGTAAAAGGATCATGTGTCACTTCAAAACCCCATGATTGATGCGTATCCCCTGTAGCAAATACAACGTTTTCTATATTATTATCTTTAATAAGTTTTGCTATTTTTTCTCTCTCTTCTGGATAACCATCCCAAGAATCTAAGTTTATTCTAAAATCTTTCCTGCCGTAATCCAAATATGAAAATATAACCTGGGTGCCAATGATTTTCCATTTTGCAGTAGAATTTTTAAGATGATTAGTAAACCATTTTAATTGAGCATCACCAAGCATACTTCTATTAGTATCATACAAAGAAGGGTCTTCCAAATTTTCTGCTTGTTGGGTTCTTCCTTCTAATCTTTCTTCAAGAATAAAGAGATCTGCAAGATTCCCATATGAAAAATTTCTGTAAGGATAGCCGTCTTCTCTGATTGGAAGCCATTCAAAATAAGCCTGTAATGCAGATGACTTTCTCTCAGAAAAATCACCTTCTAACAATGATTGATGATTTTTTGCTCCTGTCATATAAGTATTATTACTTGTTTCATGATCATCCCAAATAACAATAAAAGGATGAGACATATGTGCAGCAATAATATCTGGATCTAACTTATACTGAGAATATCTAATCCTATAATCTTCTAATGATATTAATTCTTTATCAGGAAGATGTAATCTATTAAAAGTTCCATGACTATAATCTCTAGCTTTATATTCATAAATATAATCACCCAAATGAATAACAGCATCTAAGTTAGGTTCTTTAGATAGAGCAGCATAAGAATTAAAATATCCTCTCTGATAATCACTACAACTTATCACAGCAAGATTTAATTGATCATATTCTAATGATGCTGTCCTCGTTTTACCAATAACTGAATTTTTCCCTAAAGCATTAAAAAAATAAAAATAAGTTTTTCCTGATTCTAACCCTCTCACATCTACTTTGACAGTAAAATCTCTATTAAAATCGGTAATGAAATTTCCTTTTTGAACTATGTTATTCATTAAACTATCAGATGAAATATACCAATTTACCTTGATTGTTTCATTTTTAACTTTAGGAGTAACTCTTGTCCATAAAATAATTCCATTAGAGAGAGGATCTCCTGAAGAAACACCGTGATAAAAAGGGGCTAATGAATCTAATC
>CAZYIL010000178.1:0-3207 GCA_964646945.1 uncultured Marinoscillum sp.
CTCAAAGAGTAATCTTTTTTTGGTAAAAAATTAAGGAAAAAAAACCAAAAATATTTAAAGATTAAATATATAAATTTATTAGCCATTTTTAACTAGTCTCGCAGCAAAAAAACCATCTATAAAAAAATTTTTATAAAATTTAGGCAATATATAAATAAACCCTTCTTTTGTAATAAATTCCTTGAACTCTTCATTTTTTGAAGGATCAATAAACCTCCAAATTTTATATTTTTTGTTATTTTTCAAAAACAAATTTATTTGCTTAAAAGTTTCATTATTAAAAAAAGAGCAAACCATATAAATAATAACCCCATTTTCTTTTATAAGAGAAGAACTTTTTTGTAATAATTTTTTTTGTATAACAATTAGATCATTTAAATCTGGTTTATTCCTTCTAAAAAAAATTTCAGGATTTCTTCTTATAGTTCCTACAGCAGAACATGGAGCATCTAGTAAAACTAAATCAAATTTATTTTTGGTATTGATTTTTTCAGCGTCTTTTTGCATAAGTTTAACATTATAATTTAGTCTAAACAAATTTTCTTTTAATAATTGATTTCTTTTTTTATTTTTATCATTTAAAATTACATTAGCACCCTTTGAAAGTGCTTGAAAAGCTTTCCCTCCTGGTGCTGCACATAAATCAATAATTTTTTTACCTTTTAGGTTTGGAGTTAAATAAAGAGGCAGCATTGTAGAAAAATCTTGCACCCACCAATCCCCTTTATTATAATTAGATAAATTGTGAATATGCTTTGATTTTTTAATAACTAAAGATTCTGATGTAGTTTTAATATAATCGTCGCAAAAATTTTTTAAAAGATCATAATTTTTAAACACCAAATGAATATTGGGCTCCTTATAATAGTTTTTTATAAATTCTTTTTTCTGATCAATTGTTAGATTTTTTGTATTTTCTAAAAACCATAATGGTAAATTTGAAAAAATAACCTTTTGATTATTTAATACGTCTTTGTCCTTGGATATTTTTTTTAAAACAGCATTAATAAAGCCAGGGTGGATTTTCAAAATTTTAGCAACCTCAACAGTTGAATTAACTACAGCATATTCTTTAAAATTTAAATAAACTATTTGTACGATTGCGCTTAGTAAAAGTATGAATTGTTTCTCTTTAATATTTTTTTTTACATATTTATTTAAAAATTTACTAATGTGTAAATTATATCGCATGCTGTTTAGTGTAACATTATTTACTAATGCTCTATCAATTGATGAAAATTTATTATGAAAACACTCTTCATAAAAAATATTATCGTAATTTCTTTTATTTTTGAAAATAGCAAGCAATATATTGAATACACTTAGTCTTGTTTTTATTCCTTTTTTCATTATCATTTATCAACTAAATGCCTTATTTTAGTTTTTCAATAAGAGAAAATTTTAATCTAAGTAATTTTGATATTTTTGAAAAAAATATTGTATATTTTTCAAAAAATACACAATTATGGAAGGCTCTTAATTCTTCATCAAATAAAAAATTTTTAAATTTTTGTAAGATTGAAGAAAGAAAAAAAATTAAATTAATAAAAAAAAAAATTTTATTTTGTTTACCTCCAAGTATTGGTTTGGGAGATGCAATAGAATATGGTCAAGCAATAGATAGTTTAAATCATTCAGGAATTTTTAAATATATCGGGACAGCATTTGTAGGTCAATTTTCAATTTTATTTAAAAAATATTTTAAATGCAACTCAATTTATGAAGATGTTATATGTGAAAAAGATTTATTAACTTATGATACCGTTTTTCATTTTACTCTTGAAATCGAAGCTTTAAAAAGACAAAAATACTTAAGATCAAATATAAAACAAGAAATATTGAAATATTTTAATTACGAACTATCAAAAAATAATAACAAACCAAAATCAAAAAAAATTAAAAAAATATCTTTATTTCCGATTTCAACTTCACCAATTAGAACAATGCCAGTTTTTTTGATAAATGAATTAATTATTTATTTAAAAAATAAAACAAATCTTGAAATTTGTTTTGATATAAATTCAGAAGTTTCAAATTTTATTGAAAATAAAATTGTTCAAAGCGGATATAGTAAAACTAGACCTTTAACATTGGAATCATTATTAAATTATATTGAAAATTTAGAATATGGTATATTTATGGATTCAGGGCCTCTTCATTTTGCTAAATACCTAGATATACCTGGTATGTTAATTGAGACAAGTGTAAATAGTAAAGTGTTGTTAGAAGAATTTGCAAACATTAAACCAATTAAAAATAATTTTTTTTCAAAATTCTGTCATGCTCCGTGTGGCCTCACAAATATATTTAATTTTAATAATAAGATTGGTTGTTATGAAAGTATCAAAACAAAAAAAAGTAATATTATTAATTTAAATAATTTTAATTTATTACAAAGAGGAAAAATAAAAAAATATTATATTCATTATTTATTAAATCCAGTTGGATGTTTACAAAGTTTAGATATAAATATGATTATAAAAGAATTAAACGAGGTTTTAAATTAATATGAGAGGAACATTAGAAACCATTGTTGGCGCAATGTTTGCAGGAAAAACAAGTGAATTACTTAAAAGAATTTTGTGGGCCAAACATCAAAATAAAAAAATAATTGTTATTAAACCCAGTATAGATAATCGCTATACTAATGAAAAAATAATAACCCACAACAATTTGAGTCATGATTGTTTTGCGATGAAAAATTGGGATCATGTTATTAAAAATTTTAATCTTGAAAAAAATAAATTTGATGTAATTTTTCTTGATGAAATTCAATTTATGGACACCGCACAAACTATGGAAAATGTAGAAAAAATTCTTAATAACGGGGTTGATGTAGTATGCGCAGGTCTAGATCAAGATTCAAGAGGCAAACCTTGGGAAACTTCATCTATGATACTAGGATTATCAGATAAAATTGTTAAAATTTATGGATTTTGTAATGTATGTGGCATGGAAGCAACAAAGACTTTTAGAAAAACTGAAGGAGGACAAAGAACTCAAGTTGGTGCTGCAAATATATATGAGCCAAGATGCCTTAAACATTGGGAGCCAAGATAATTATTTATTTAAACGATTTGATATAAGATTTTTTACTACACTTGGATCAGCTAGTGTAGATGTGTCACCTAGTTTATCATATTCATTTGAGGCAATTTTTCTTAAGATTCTTCTCATTATTTTTCCAGATCTAGTTTTAGGTAAACT
>CAZYIL010000179.1:0-3178 GCA_964646945.1 uncultured Marinoscillum sp.
GGTCACCAGTGAACTTTGAAGGGCTTTAAAGACCCCATAGGCAGAAGCCCATGCCCCCTCCCCTGTATATATACCAGAGGCCTACAAGTTTTAGAGGTTTTGGGTGGAAAGTAGTTGGGTTGGATCTAGCAGGTAACCTTACACTGGGTGCATTCAACACGCCCACCGAGAGTTGTGTAGTTAGTCATCGGGGGTTACCGAACATCAACGTGTAAACTTTCCCAACGCAGGGATGGGGATTCATCGATACTTACGATCTGAACCTTTTGGACTGTTCCACCCCGATCCAGTAGGACACTCTGACCGTTGCAGACCGTCAATATAAAGAGCATACTGCAGTAATAGTGGAATTATAGTTTTTAGCCCTTATTTTTCCGATAATAATTTTCTAATGATTAGGAAGGGGGCGACATGAAAACTAAATTAATCCTAATTATTTTTTCACTAGCAGCTACCGGGTGCGCAACTAATAGAGTTTATAACTCTACAACTACTCTTAGCCCACCTCTTAATTCTTCCGTCATTCTCTTACCTGCAGATATTGAAATTTCATCGATAAATGCGGGAGGGAATATAGAGCCAAGAGCAGATTGGTCAGAATCTGCCGCTTCAGGACTAAAAGCTGCGTTAGAAGAATTCTTATTTGAAAAAGGTGTGATGCCGATACCTTATGGTTCAGAAGTTTTATCTGACGAAGATGTCGATTTGATCAGACAAGCCAATATCAATTTGGATGCGATAGAACTTGCTCAAACTAGAGGTTCTATGCCGGGCATTAGAGAGTACGCCTTGACTGAAGAATTAACTGATAATCTAGGAAGCTATGAAGCGGACTATGCGCTTTTTGTGATGTTAAGATCTAGTCACGCTACCGGTGGGAGGGTAGCCGTTGCCGTTTTGGCGTCTATAGGGGGAGTGGCCTTAGACACAGGAAGTGCATCATACAGAGTTGGCCTTTTTGATTTAAGAGACGGCCAGGTGGCTTGGGCAAATTTTGATCCAGTAGCGCTAGGAGGTCTAGCTAACCCATCGGAGGCAACTAATGCACAGTGGCAAAGATCGTTCGAAACTCTTTTTCAAGACTTCCCTTTGTAGGGCGTTTTTAACGAAAATTATAGCTTTAATTTTTTTACTAGCATCTAATTCATTACTTTCTCAACAAAGTCCTTTAGTTGGTTTCTCTGAAGATGAGCTGGAGGAAGATGAAGCAGGACTTTGGATGGTAGTGGAAAAGCAGGAGCAACAAATTCGAACGTCAAGTATCTTGATTAATGATCCTGAACTTCAAGAAAAAATCGAAGAAATTCTTTGTGAATTAGTCGAGGAAGGTTGTTCTTATCTTCGTGCATATATTATAAGAGCTCCCGGATTTAACGCCTTTATGATGCCAAATGGCGCTTTTTTTATCCAGTCTGGGTTGCTATTACGAATAAAGAATGATGATCAATTAGCGTCGGTAATAGGGCATGAAGCTTCTCACTATTTTAGGCGTCACTCTATCGACGGCCTTAGAGAAACTTACTCTAGGGGAAATACCTTTGCTGTTTTGGGCGCCGTAGTTTCAGCAGCCAGCGCAGTAAGTATAAATTCTGCAACTTCCTTAGACCAGTTATCAAATAGTGTAAACATGTCAAATACAGCTGTGTTGATGCTCCAAACCGCCCAAATTATGGCTGCGCTTCAGTTATTGGAATATTCACGCAGCGATGAAACTGAGGCAGATTTAGATAGTATTGAATGGATGACTAAAACCTCTTTTGACGGATATGAATCTATATCTGTTTGGGAGCAACTTATTGCAGAACAAGAAGCCGCTGAACAACATGCAGGTTTCAGTCTTCTAAGTACACATCCTGCATCAGAACAAAGAATCAAAGATTTGTCAGTCAAGCTTCAATCGCTTTCAGCGAATAACAGCAAGTCACAGTCATACTCAATATTAAATCTTGTAGCTAGCTATCGAGAAGATTGGCTGGTGGATGAAATGAGAATTCTACATCCTGACCAGTTCCGCTTTGTTGTTAACCAACAATTAAATTTAGGTATACCCCCTTACTTGGCTAAATATTTTTCTGGTCTATCTTATATTGATGCCATGGAACGTGATGAATTTTCAAATAGAGAAAAAAGGGCGTTCTCTGAAAGCGCACTTGACTTGTTAAAAGAAGCTAGCTCATTTGAGGAATCGACTAAAATGCCAGAAATATTCCGTGATTTGGGCCGGTTAAATGAACAGCTTGAAAATACAGAGGAAGCCAAGCAAGCATATCGTAGGTATATAGAAATTGCTCCTGATGCCTGGGACGCGAGATTTATAAGAAATAAAATTTAGCAAAAACTTTAATTAGAGTGACGAAAAGAATTGGGCGCTAACGATTAGTTAGCCGTTTCAATACAAGCGCAGTCAGTGCCTTACACTGGGTGCATTCAACACGCCCACCGAGAGTTGTGTAGTTAGTCATTTATTTTTACATACGATTTGTTCTTGATAATTCGTCCATTGATTCTGCTCATGTCAAATCATAGTACACATGTTGCTATTACTATTTTCATCGGTTACTCAGTGCATTTGTCTGGGAGGGACTCCACAACAGACCTAAAGCTATTAGAAAACATTGGCGACCTTGAGTTATAAATTTGCCTTACCTCACATATATTATAAATACGCTCAATACCCCGCAATTTGGCTTGCCATATATCATCACTCATCAATCCTAAACTATATTGCTCATAATCATTCTCGTACAAGAACCAACTCTGATGAGCACTTGTTCGCATAGCAGTTATCGGTTCTGAAAGGACAACATCATAATTTTGTTCAAAATGTATAGATTGGAAATCCAATCCGGTTTCTAACCATACATTGGCTCTATCCATCAGCATTGCAGCCCGCTGCTGGGCTTGCGAGGCTAGAGCTATTCTTTGTGATTGCCTCAATTCCATTCCTACAAATACTAAGGAAGCTATAATTCCTCCCATAGCTGCAATTTGAATTAGATCGTTGAAATCCATTTTCTTCATAATCTTTATGCCTCCAAATGGATATTTAGCTTACAGTCATATCATAAGAGATTACTTCTACTCTGTTAAAGAAGAATATAGAATTTGTGTGCGACAATGTTAGTAGGTATATAGCGCTAGTGCATTCAACACGCCCACCGAGAGTTGTGTAGTTAGT
>CAZYIL010000180.1:0-3152 GCA_964646945.1 uncultured Marinoscillum sp.
GGGATCTAAATAAAAACGAAAGTACATATAAAATAAATATTGAACTTAAAAGTAGAGGCCTTTTGTCCCCCCTATATAAGTTTCGTGGGTCTTATACGGCAGATGGGTTTTTAAAAAATGGGTTTTTTACACCAATTTCTTATACTCAAGAATGGATAACAAAAAAAAAGAAAAGAAATGTGCAAATTGCTTTTAAAAATCATAAAGTTTTCTCGCTGATGCAACAACCAATAGAAAAGGAAATCCCAAGATTAGACGTGTTTTTACTTGAGGATTATTTAGACCCCCTAAGCTCTTTTTTAAAGCTGCTTAGTGGTTTGTCAGAAAGCAAAACAATAGATGGTAGAAGAATTTATATTTTTACTCTTATCGAGGAAAATAAAGATGAAAATAAAAAAACATATGGCATTAAAGAATATAATAACATTTGGGCTGATCATAAAAGAAACGATCTTGAAAAAATTTCGATAATAAAAAAATTCAATAATTATCTCCCTGAGGCTATTTATATTAATTTTAAGGAACAGCTTTTTAGTATAATAAAAAATTAGTTTTTGTTTTTTCTTAAATAAACATAAAACGCTCCGTCCCCACCATGTTCAGCGCTTGCTCTTTCTGTTGTCAAAATATATTTTCCTAGTTCGGGTTTCTTAACCCAGTCCAAAAAAGATTCTCTTATTTTTCCATAAAACAGTTTTGGGCTTGGGCTTAAACTATCATCAAAAAATATTTTTTGTTTGTGTAGGCCCTTGCCGGTTACAAAAAGAATGCATCTTTTTTTTTCATTATAACTTTCTAAAATAGTTTTTTTAAACTCTTCCTCGGCCTGAAAAAGAAATTTACCGTGAAAATCAATTTTTTTATCAATAGAAACCCTTCCTTTTTTAAGTTTTTTATTGATTTTTCCAATCTCAACCAAAAATTTTGAATCTTTGGTTGGTTTTGTTTTTTTTTCATTGGTGGTATCTGTTTTTTTAATCTTCTTTATTTGTGTTTTTAAATTTTCTGGAACTCTTTTAACGCCTTTTTTTATTTTATTTTTTCTTTTAATTGGGTCAACGCCCTGAAAATATTTAATAAAATTTTTATCTTCTTTTTTTTTCATTGTTTTAGGTAGTGCTTAATTATGTTATCTACTCGCAAAGGCGTTTGTTTGTACCAAAGGCTGTTCATCATTTCTAGAGAAGTTAAAAATTTATTGTTTTTTTTAATATGTTTGATTGTTTTTTTAAAACTAAGAACATTTTCTATTCCCATTTGAAATATCATTTCAATAATAAGTTCTTGTATGTTTTGTGAAAATGAAAATTTGTTAAAATTTCTTTTATAGTCATTTAATGCTATTTTAAAATCATTTTCAAACAAGTCTTTAAAAAAAGGTTTTTTAAGTTTTTTTTTAAAAAATATGCTTTCTTTTTTTGTTATGAGGTGGCCGTATCCAATAGTGCAGTTACCTAATTGGTCTTTATAGGGACGGCTTGAAAATCCCTCGTTTTTTTTAATTCTTGTTTTTAAAGACAAATAATCCAAAAGCTAGGTTGAGGTCAAAATCCATATTGGGCTTTTGTTATCAATTTTTTTTTCAAATGTCCAAATATCGTGTTTTTTTACAGCGGTGTTTTCATCATTGTTTGTAAATTGTTCACTTATAAATCTAAGTGTAATTTTTACAATCTTGCTTTCAATTTTTGCGTCTTCTACACCATCAATTATTAAAGAATAAAATTGAGAGTTGGGATTGTTAATTTTATTATCAATTGCTTTTTCAAAAGCTGTAAATACTTCTTTTGAAACGAGTGATTTAAGTGTTTTTTTTTCACCCTGGTTATAAGCGGTAATAATCATTTCAAAGGCTTTTTTTGCGCCCTCTAAAAAAGACTTATGATCAAAACCATCAACGGCTTCATAAATTGTTAATAGTTTTTGTTCGTTGTCTTTAAGTGCTGGAATGTCTTTTTTGGAAGAATCTTTTTTTTCTACTTCATATTGATTGGTTTTGGTGTTTTTTTGATAGCCGGTTTTTTTGCCTAAAACATTTTTTAATCTGTAAATTAAAAATAGAGCAATAACTGCAAAAACTATTATATCAAAAAACTGTAAGTCACCATAAACCATAATTTTTTATATAATTAATTCATAAAAATTAGTAGTTATATTTTTTCCAAAGCGCCTCTTTTATGCTCCTTACCATTAGTTTGTGTGAGACTATGTCTTCTTTGTTAATTAAAAGTTTGGTTGTATTTTTTTTTATTAAGTTGTTGTTTTTTTTTAAAGAGTGGTCTTTGTTTTCTTTTGTTGTTAAATCCATGGTAATTTGTTTTCCGCCCCTAAGCTCAAGATAAACCTCGGCCAAAAGCTGAGCATCTAAAAGTGCTCCATGAAGCTTTCTTTTTGTAAGATCTATGTTGAATCGACGACAAAGGTAATCTAGGTTTGCGATTCTTGTATTTAATACCTTTTTTGCCAAAGAAACGGTATCGATAATTTTGTTTTTTATAGAGCCTTTTCCAATAATATTAAGTTCGTTATTTAAAAACCCAAGATCAAATTTAGAATTATGAATAATAAGCGTGTCATCTCTTATAAAGTTTAGAAGCATTAAATATTGTTCTGAAAAGGTTTTTTTGTCTTTTAAAAATTCATTAGATATTCCAGAAATTTTTTGAGCCTCTTCTGATATTTTTTTGTCGGTTCTGCAGTAGAACTGTAGGGTGTTGTTTGAAGGAACGTGGTTTATTACTTCAACGCACCCTATCTCGACTATTCTGTCGCCTTCTCTAAAATTTAGGCCGGTTGTTTCTGTGTCTAAAACAATCTCACGCATTTTGCTCCATAATATTGTTAATTGCTCCTAAAATTATTTTAAAAGAATGGCTTTTGGTTTTTGATGTGTTGACAACAAAGTCTGCTTTGTTTTTTTTATAAGCATCGCTTAGTTGATTATTTATTATTTTTATAAGTATATCTTTGTTCATGCCCTTTCTTTTTAATGCTCTTTGAATTTTTAATTTTCTTGGTAAATAAAGCAAAAATATATAATCACACAAACGCTCAAGTTTTGCCTCAAATAACAAAGGTATATCTAAAATTACAAGTTTTGTTTTTTTTCTTTTGTTTTTTTTTAAAAAAATATCACGTGATTTTTTAACTTC
>CAZYIL010000181.1:0-3114 GCA_964646945.1 uncultured Marinoscillum sp.
AAGGAGTTTATTTTTATACAATAGATTTAAATAATGGTTCTGAAACAAAAAAAGGCTTTGTTTATCTTCGAAGAAGATAGGTTTTACAACCCAGTATAATTATGTAGATTTGTTTTCAATATATATGCATAGTAACTCAAAAGGATATTTATTTATTTTCTCACTAGTATTATTTTCAATACTTAATTCGTCATTTCTATTTGCTCAAGATTGGATAAAACTAGGTGATGATATCGATGGACAAACAGTAGAAGAAGAGAGTGGCTGGTCTGTTTCCTTAAACAGCGATGGGACGGTAGTAGTCATTGGAGCTAAGTTTAATGGTTCAGCAGGAAATAAGGCAGGTGAAGTAACCGTACATGATTACAATGACGCAAGTAATAAATGGGTGCAGCGCGGAAGTGATATAAATGGAGTTTTAGCAAATGATCAATTTGGTTATTCCGTTTCAATAAATGGTGATGGAAGTATAATTGCTGTCGGTGCTCCTAACAATGATGATGGGCCAGGAAATAACTCAGGTCATGTAAGAGTTTTTAAATGGGATGGTGCTGCTTGGGTGCTGCGTGGAAGTGCTATACTAGGAGAAGCTGGTAACGATAAAAGTGGTTGGTCTGTTTCCTTAAATACTGATGGCGATACTCTTGCTATCGGTGCTATTAACAATGATGGTGGTGGAAGTAACTCAGGTCATGTAAGAGTTTATAAATGGAATGATACTTCTTCTGATTGGGACAAACTTGGAAGTAATATAAACGGAGAAGGTAATGGCGATCAAAGTGGAAGATCTGTTTCCCTTTCTAGTGATGGAACCATAATTGCTATCGGTGCTGATAACAATGATGGTGGTGGATGTACCTCAGGTCATGTTAGAGTGTTTGAATGGGATGGTGCTGCTTGGGTGCAACGTGGACTTGATATAGATGGAGAAGCTAATGGCGATAAAAGTGGTTGGTCTGTTTCCCTTTCTAGTGATGGAACAATTTTGGCTATTGGTGCTTATAACAATGATGGTGGTGGAGTTACTAGAGGCCATACTCGTATCTATCAATGGGATGGTAGTAATTGGGTACAAGTAGGTACAGATCGAGATGGAGAAGCTGATGGTGATGAAAGTGGAAGATCTGTTTCTTTGAGTGATGATGGAACTAGGGTAGTTGTTGGTGCTAATTTAAATGATCCTTCATCAAGAAATAAAGCAGGTCATGTGAGAGCTTTTGGATTACCTGAACGAACCGTCACTCTTTCAGTTAGTTCAACAAATATTTCAGAGGCTTCCGGATCATCCATTATAACCGCTACTTCAAATGCTATTTACACCAAAGATATAGAGGTGACTATAAACGGAAGTGGAACTGCAACTGGAGGAGATATAGATTACACCCTAACTTCTAAAATCATTACTATCAATGCTGGGTTATCTACAGGTTCAATAACTCTCTCTGCTGTTCAAAACACATCCCATGAGCTTAGTGAAACAGTTGTATTGGACATTATTGCTGTTACAAATGCTACAGAAGACGGAATTCAACAAAAAACCATAACTATTGTAGATGATGATGCTCAACCTGCTTTAGATACAGATGCTGATGGGGTAGTAGATTTTATTTATAACTTTGACGCTGATTTTGATGATGATAACGATGGAATATTAGATACAGAGGAAGGTCTGGATTGTTTAGGTTTAGTTCCTTTGGATGTAGATGGAAGTTTTGATATGCTTGGTCCACCACCACCTGGATCAGATTTAAACATTGCTTCAAGCAATGGAGAGCCAAATAGCAATGTGACAGGGGCTGGTTGGAAAAATGGGCTTGGAACTTTGGATAGCCACAACACCCCTATTCCTATTGGTGATCTTGGGGCTTGGAAAAAAAATGATCTTGGCGACGGATTACCTTCTTCTCCCGCAGGTGGAGTAGTAGCTCTTGGTATGGCTGGATTTGCAGGAGGTGGAGGAGAATCTCTTCATACGGATGTGAATGGTCTTACTATAGGAAAAGAATATAGACTTATTTTTTGGCAAGCAAATGCAGGTAATTTTTGTAATGATGCTATAGCTGGTTTTCTTGGAACACCTTGTGCTGACAATATTCCTTTTCCTGCAAAAACCGTTATTGGGGAAACATCAAGATGGAGAGTGGTATGGGGAGGAGCAATTGATTCTAAGACTTGTACGGGAGGTTGTCAAACAAAATATTCTCCTGAAATAGCTTTTGAAGGAGCCGGAAATCAAACGTGGACTAAAGTAGAACTTGTTTTTGGTGCAACTGCAACTACAGAAAGATTAGAGTTTTTTGTAGATGGAGGTGTTGATAACTCACCTGCTGTTACAGGAAGTCATAAAGAAGCAATGGCAATTGACGGGGTGGCGCTATATGAAATTTTAGATTACGGAGACTGTACATTAAGAAATTCGGATGATGATGGAATAGCAGATCACCTTGATCCAGATAGTGATGGAGATGGTTGCAATGACGTGTTAGAGGCAGGATTTACCGATGTAAATGATGATGGGAAATTAGGTCCTACAGGACCACCTCCTGTTGATGCAAATGGAAAAGTTACGGGTAGTGGTGGTTATACTACACCAGCCAACCTGGATGGTGCTGGAGGGCATGATTATATCCAGGAAGGTGCAGAAGTAGCTGTTACAACAAATCCTATTTTGTTAAAAGAAATTGAAGCCAATGAAAACGTTACATTTTCTGTAGTAGCAAACGTTGTCGATAACAAAGTTTGTAATAATTGTAAAGGTGTGGCAGCGCCACCTCCTTTATATCAATGGCAAGAAAACGATGGAGGAGGTTGGCTAAACCTCTCTAATGGAGGAGTTTATTCTGGTGTAACAACAAAAGATTTATTATTAACCAACATTCCTCTTTCAATGGATGGTTATCTCTATCGTGTGGTTCTTTCCACGCCATCTTATGTGTGTGATAATGATGTTATACCTCCACAATCTCAGATAAATATTAACGATTGCCCTGTTGGGGTGGCTGACGCCTACACTGTTGATGAGGGAGCTACACTAACTAAAACAGCTTTAGATGGTGTTGTTTTCAACGATACAGATGCAGATGGTGAAGCTCTCACTGCATCATTAATTACAAC
>CAZYIL010000182.1:0-3048 GCA_964646945.1 uncultured Marinoscillum sp.
TTAATTGTATTTGAACAGTTTTAGCGCTAGGCCCTGAATCTATCATAATATCAATTTTATAATCTTCCATTGCTGAATAAAGATATTCTTCTATCGCATGATTAATTCTATGAATTTCATCAATAAAAAGAACATCTCCCGGTTCCAAATTTGTTAAAAGCCCAGCAAGATCGCTAGGTTTATCAATTATAGGTCCGGAAGTGATTTTAATAGTAGAATTTAATTCATTTGCAATTATGTGGGATAATGTTGTTTTACCTAGTCCTGGTGGCCCATGCAATAAAATATGATCAAGAGCTTCTTCTCTTTTATTTGCAGCTTTGATAAAAATTTTTAAGTTATCAACAATTTGATTTTGGCCAGAAAACTCTTTTAAAGAAGATGGTCTTAAAGTATTTTCAAATTCTTTATCTTTTTTACTAAGGTTATTATTTGGTTGAAGATATTCTTCTCTCATAAAGACTTTTTTGCTAATTTAAAAATAATTTATATGCGTAACTTTATATTTATTTCATTTTTTATTCTACTTACTATAATTATAGTCAATAATTATAGTAAAAATCCACATTTAGTTAACATTTCTGGAAAAACAATGGGAAATATACCTTATAACATTAAGTATCTGGATTTTAAAAATATCAATTATAAAAGAAATATAGATTCAATTTTGGTCAGTTTTAATAATTCTTTATCAACCTATATCCCAGAATCAGAAATTTCTAATTTCAACAATTCAGACACATTAAATAATATTAGCAATACCTTATTTAATATTTTAGATATAAGCAAAAATATTTATTATAAAACTTTTGGTGCATTTGATCCTACTATTGGAATATTAGTTAATTTATGGGGTTTTGGTCCTGAAAAAATTGTTGACATTCCAGATACTTTACTCATTATAAACTCTTTAAAAAATGTTGGATTTGAGCAAGTATATTTTGATCATAAAGTTGCTATAAGAAATAATTCAAAAACATATTTAGATTTTAGTGCTATTGCAAAAGGATATGCCGTAGATATATTAGCTGAATTTTTGTTAGAAAAAAATATTCAAGATTTTATGATTGAAATTGGAGGTGAAGTAAAATGTAATGGCAATCAAAATAAAAAAAATTGGTTAATAGGAATTGAAACTCCCTATGATCATATTAACATCAATAAACCAATAGCATTGGTAAATTTGATTAATAAATCTTTAGCTACTTCGGGAAACTATCGTAATTTTTATATTAATAATAATATAAAAATTTCACACACAATAGATCCAAGGACTGGTTTTCCTTCAAATTCTAATTTATTAAGTGCATCAGTTTTTCATACTAATTGTGTTCAAGCAGATGCTTATGCTACTGCTTTTATGGTTTTAGGGCTAGGCCAATCAATTGAAATAATTGAAAATAATAAGGAACTGGATGCTTTACTTATTTATACAGATGATTCTGATAGCATAAAAATATACGTATCAAAAAATATTATTGAACATGTTGATTTATTGTGATATTATTTAACTCCCGCACACTTCACAATCATCAGAATTATCTATTGAACATTTGACGCCTTCTTGATCTTTTACTTTTTCTGAATTCGTTTTTTCTTCTTTAACAATTGTAAATTTAATTGCATCTGCAGCGGCTTTTGTCCTTAGGTAATAAAGACCAGTTTTTAACCCTAGTTTCCATGCATGAAAATGCATAGAAGTTAACTTTCCAAAATTAGCATCTTGCATATGAATATTCATACTTTGACTTTGACATATATAAGCTCCTCTATCTGCTGCCATTTCTATAATATTTTTTTGAGACACTTCCCATACAGTTCTATAAAGTAATTTTATATTATCAGGAACTTCATTTATATTTTGAATAGAACCATTTTGTTCCATTATCTTATCTTTCATCTTATCATTCCAAAGGCCTAATTCAATTAAATCATTAAGTAAATGATTGTTGACAACAATAAACTCTCCTGACAATACTCTTCTTGTATAAAGATTTGATGTGTATGGTTCAAAACATTCATTATTACCCAAAATTTGTGAAGTAGATGCTGTTGGCATTGGAGCTACTAACAAAGAATTTCTAACTCCATACTTTTTAACTTTTTGTTTCAACTTTGTCCAGTTCCATCTATTTGATTCAGGAGTAACTCCCCACATATCGAATTGAAAAATTAATTTTGAAACAGGAGATCCTTGATATGTTTCATATGTTCCTTCTTTTTTTGCTAGTTCCATTGAGGCCTCCATTGAAGCAAAATAAATTGTCTCAAAAATTTCTATATTTAATTTTTTTGCTTGATCTGAATCAAATGGGTATTTCATAAGTATAAAAGCATCCGCAAGTCCTTGAACTCCAATTCCAATAGGCCGATGTCTCATGTTTGAGTTTTTAGCTTCCTCTACAGGATAATAATTTACATCAATTACTTTATTCAAATTTCTCGTTATTACTTTGGTTATTTCATAAAGTTTCTGATGATCATAAGTGGAATCTTTTTTGACAAATTTATTTAGTGCTATAGAAGCAAGGTTGCAAACAGCAACTTCATCAGGAGAAGTATATTCTATAATTTCAGTACAGAGATTTGATGATTTTATAACTCCTAAATTCTTTTGATTGGACTTGTTATTAGCGTGATCTTTATATAGAATATAAGGGTTACCTGTTTCTATTTGAGACTCAAGTATTTCAAACCAGAGGTCTTGAGCTTTAATTGTTTTTCTTGCTAAGCCTTCTTTCTCATATTTTGTGTATAGTTTTTCAAACTCTTCACCATAGGTTTCATGTAAATTAGGAGCTTCATCAGGAGAAAAAAGAGACCAACTTTCATTATCTTCAACCCTTTTCATAAATAAATCTGGAATCCACATAGCATAAAATAAATCTCTCGCTCTCAGTTCTTCTTTACCATGATTTTTTTTCAATTGTAGAAATTCAAACACATCACAATGCCAAGGCTCGAGATAAATTGCAAAACTGCCTTTTCTCTTTCCTCCTCCTTGATCTACATATCTAGCAGTCATGTCAAAATTTCTTAACATAGGAA
>CAZYIL010000183.1:0-3027 GCA_964646945.1 uncultured Marinoscillum sp.
ATATTGATGGAAAAGAAATAATAGTTTTAGCTGAAGGTAGGTTAGTAAATTTAGGCTGTGCTACCGGACATCCTTCATTTGTGATGTCTAATTCATTTACAAATCAAGTTTTAGCTCAAATAGAACTATGGAAGAATACATCTAAATATAAAAATAAAGTTTACATGTTGCCTAAACATTTAGATGAGAAAGTAGCAAAGCTTCATTTAAAAAAAATAGATGTGGAAATAGAAACTTTAACAAGAGAACAATCTGAATATATAGGAGTAAAGATAAATGGTCCTTTCAAACCAGATTATTATAGATATTAAATCAACTCTTATTTTTATTGAACTTTTTCATTCATTATTGTCTAATTTTGTAGGATGAGTTATGGGAAAGTAATAATTGTTTGTGCACCTTCTGGTGCAGGAAAATCTACAATTGTTAAATATTTACTTAAAACATTTAGATCATTATCTTTTTCTGTTTCTGTAACGACTAGAGAAATTAGATCTAATGAAGTCAATGGGAAAGATTATTATTTTCTCACAAAAGAAAAATTTAAAAAATTAATTAATCAAGAAAAACTTATCGAATGGCAAGAAGTATATCATGGCGATTTTAAGGGAACTTTAAAATCAGAAGTAGAATCATTAATTCTAAAAAAAAGAAATATTATTTTTGATGTTGATGTGCAAGGGGGGATAAGTCTAAAAAAATATTTTGGTAATTTAGGTTTATCAATATTCATTGATGTTTCAGATATTAATATTTTGAAAGAACGTTTAGAAATTAGGGAAACAGATTCATCAAAAGCAATTAAAGAAAGAATTTTTAAAGCTAGAGAAGAAATTAAATTAAAAAATAATTTTGATTGTATAGTTTTAAATGATGATTTAAATAATGCCCTTAATAAATTGAAGATTACAGTTAATAATTTTCTCAATATTTAAAATGAAAGTAGGCCTTTTTTTTGGAACTTTTAATCCATTACATAATGGTCATTTATTGATAGCTAAAGCTGCTTTAGATCAAATTGATATAGATAAAGTATGGTTTGTTTTATCTCCAATTAGTCCTTTTAAAAAACATGATAGAATTTTAGATAAACACGAAAGAGCTATTTTGATACAAAAGAGTTTATTGGAAGAAAAAGAATTGATTTTATGTAAAGAAGAATTTGATTTACCATCACCAAACTACTCAATAGATACTCTAAAAATTCTAAATGAAAAATATCCAAAAAATATTTTTAAAATAATCTTAGGTCAAGATAATTTTTCAAAAATAAGGAACTGGAAGAATTACAAAAATATATTAGATAATTATGAAATTATTTTATACCCTCGTGTAGGATTAAATATCGATAATTTAAAATCACAAAAAATCATTAAACTAAACGTGCCTTTAATTAATTATTCTTCAACTAAAATTAGAAGAATGATTAGGAATGGATTATCAATAAAAAAATATGTTCCTTGTGCAGTAGAAAAGGAAATTTTTCAAAAAAAACATTATATTCAAAATTAAATTGTTAGAATTTCCTTTTCTTTATTAGAAATTAAGTCATCAATTTTATTTATAAAGTTGTTGGTTATTTTTTGAATTTCTTCTTCTCCAGATCTAATTTCATCTTTTGAAAAACCTTGATTAAGAAATTTTTTTATTCTCTCATTCGAATCTTTCCTTATGTTTCTTATACTAATTTTACTTTTTTCCCCTTCATTTTTTATCTGTTTAACTAATGTTAAACGTCTTTCTTCGGTTAGCGGAGGTATATTGATAATTATAATTTCACTATCATTTTGTGGATTAAGTCCAATTTCACTATTTATTATAGCTTTTTCTATATCTGGAATTATATTCTTTTCCCAAGGCTTAATGATTAAAGTTTTTGGATCGGGAGAAGTTATAGATGCTATTTGATTAATGTGAGTCATGTTACCATAATATTCTACCATAATATTGTGTAAAATATTGGGACTAGCTTTTCCTGCACGAACTTGAGAAAGCTCTCTATTCATAAATTCTATAGTTTTTTCCATATTATTATTTGTCCGTTTTATTATATTTTTTATTTGTTCCATATTAGTAGATTAAAGTCCCAATTTTTTCTCCTTTTATTATAGAAACAAGATTTCCAGGCTTATTCATATCAAAAACTATGATAGGTAATTTATTTTCTTTACACAAAGTAAATGCTGTCATGTCCATTATGTTTAAGTTATTTCTGTATACTTCATCAAAAGTTATTTCTGTAAATCTTTTTGCATTTTTATTTTTTTCAGGATCAGAAGAATAAACCCCATCAACTCTAGTTCCTTTTAGAACAACATTGGCTTCGATTTCTATTGCTCTTAAACTAGCTGTAGAATCTGTTGTGAAATATGGTTTACCTAATCCAGCTCCAAATATTACTATTCTATTTTTTTCAAGATGTCTGATTGCTTTTCTTCTAATGAATGGTTCACATACTTGATCGATGTTAAAGCCTGACATTAATCTTGTATCACAACCAATTTTTTCTAAATGACTTTGAAGAGCCATGCTATTTATTACTGTAGCCAGCATGCCCATATAATCTCCTTGAACTCTTTCAATACCACTTTTTTCAGCTTCAATACCTCTAAAAATATTTCCACCTCCTATAACTATAGCAACTTCAATTCCTTCATTTTTAATTTTTTTAATTTCGGCAGAATAGTCATCAAGTTTTCTTGAATCAATTCCAAATTTTTTATTTCCCATTAATGCTTCACCACTTATTTTTAGCAAAATTCTTTTAAACTTCATATATGAGATAATTTCTTACAAATATAGTATTTCAATTTGTTGTTTTATTAAATTATATAAAAATCCAGTAATAAAATTTTTTCTTAAAATTTTAATAAAATAAAAAACATTATATTTTTGCAGACCTTTGAGCTTATATATTAAGAAAGGTATTCTTTTTTTATAATTGCATAAGGGGGGATACCAAAGCGGCCAACTGGGGCAGACTGTAAATCTGTTGACTTATGTCTTCGTAGGTTCGAATCCTGCTCC
>CAZYIL010000184.1:0-3017 GCA_964646945.1 uncultured Marinoscillum sp.
TTGGAAATGGAACGGTTATTGAAAATGGAGCAATAGCTTTTGAAAATGGAAAAATTATATATGTTGGTAATGATTTTTTACAATCACAATTTTCTTCTTTTAAAGTAATAGATGTACTTAATAAGGATGTTTACCCAGGTTTAATTATTCCCAACTCTAAAGTTGGATTGGAAGATATTTCTGCTGTTAGAGCGACAGTTGATCATACTGAATTAGGAGATATAAATTCAAATGTAAGATCTTTAATTGCTTATAATACGGATTCAGAAATGATTTCAACATTTAGATTTAATGGTGTTTTACTAGCTCAGGTAACTCCAGCTGGAGGTTTGATCACTGGGAATTCATCCATAATGATGCTTGAAGGTTGGAATTGGGAAGATGCAGTTTATAGGGAAGATGAAGGAATCCATATTAATTGGCCTAGAAAATTTTTTCCACCTAATCCATGGAGAGGTTCAACAGAATTTACCGAAAATCCTAATTATAAATCAACAATAAATCTATTGGATAAGTTTTTAATAGATTCTAGGGTATATTATGATAAAAAATCAGAAACAATAAATCTAAAATTAGAGGCAATGAAAAATGTCTATAGTGGAACGAAGAAGATTTATCTTCATGTTGAAACCAGAGATCAAATTATTGAATCAGTTCAACTTTTAAAGAAAAGAGGTATTGATAATCTTGTTTTGGTTGGTGTTAGTGATGCTTATTATGCAATGGATTTTATTAAAGAAAACAATCTGCCTATTTTGTTAGATAATTTGCATAGAGTTCCATCTAGAAATCATGAAGATGTGGATTTGCCATATAAATTACCATATTTATTACATAAAGAAGGTATTCTCGTTGGATTAACATCTGGGAGTGGGAGGAGAGTTATGCTACATGGAAATAGAAATCTACCTTTTTTAGCAGGAACTGCATCAGCATACGGATTAGGAAAAGAAGAGGCTTTAAAAATGGTAACTTCAAACACCTCAAAAATATTAGGGATTGATAATTTTACAGGAACTTTAGAGGTTGGTAAAGATGCTAATATTGTAGTTAGTAATGGAGATTTATTAGATATGATGACCAGTAAAGTAGTTTATGCGTTTATTACTGGTAGAGAAATAAATCTTCTTGGGAAGCAACAGATATTACATGATAGGTTTAGAAGAAAATATACTGAAAAATAATTTATAGTTTTCCTTCGATACAAGTTGTATAAAGACCACCCCTTACATTATAATTTGAAGTTATCTTAAGCTTGTTTGTTTTTAGTATTTTTTTAAGATCTCTGAAAATTTTTATTGTAACCTCTTCCTGATAAATTCCAACGTTTTTATAACTTATAAGATAATATTTAAGAGCTTTTAATTCAAGCGCATAACCACCTTCAGGAAAATATTCAATTTTAATTTTTGCTACATCGGGTAAACCACTAAATGGACAAACTGAAATAAATTCTTTAGTGAGAATTTTAATGTATTGTTTTTTACCATCAAATTTAAAAACTTTCAATTCTTTTTCTTCAATAGAATTTAGAGATTCAAATTTAATTTTTTTACCCTCTGCTTTCTGTCCAACATAAGGATCTATTAAATTACTTTTCAATTTCATATCATATCCAGTTTTTACTTTTAGCCTTAAAATAACCCTCTTTTCTAAGCTTACTTGCAGGATTATCTAACTTTCCAAAGCCCCACTCATTTTTTTTAATGGATCCATTATAATCAGACATTGTTTTATTGATAATAATATTAATGCATCCAAGTTTTTTGGCTAATTTCCAAGTTTGAGCTTTATCTAATTTCATTAGCGGTGTATGAATTTTAATTTTTTTATCATAAGCCAATCTTATTGATTTTTCAATTGAATCTATAAATTTTTTTCTACAATCAGGATAACCACTGTAATCTGTTTCACAAACTCCAATAATTATGTTTTCAATATCATTATTTAAAGCAATTGTTGATGCTATAGATAGAAAAATAAGGTTTCTACCAGGAACAAATGAATTAGGTAATTTCTCATTTGAAGGATGATTAATGTTTATGTCAGCATTATAATTCAATAGCGCAGAGTTAGATAAAATATTATTTAATTGAATTATAGTGAAATCTATTTTTTCACTTCTACAAATATCTCTTGCATAATCAAGTTCTTTTATATGTTTTTGTCCATAATTAAATCCTATGGCTTTTATATAATTGAATTTTTCTTTTGCCCAATAAAGACAAGTTGTTGAATCTTGACCTCCTGATAATAACAATAAAGCTTTTTTCATTTTTTTCGTAGTACTTCTAATACAGCTTTTCTAATAGCATTAGGATTAAGTTGATATTTCTCTAATAAGTCTAATGGTTTACCACTCTCTCCAAATGAATCACTCACTCCAACAATTTTTAAGGGACAAGGAAAATTTTGAGATATAACGCTGGAAATACTTTCACCTAATCCACCCAAAACATTATGTTCCTCACATGAAACTGCGCATTTAGTCTTATTAATACTTCTCAATATAGCATCCTCATCAAGAGGTTTAATGGTATGAATATTAATTACTTCGCAAGATATCCCTTTTTTATAAAGAATCTTTTCAGCTTCAAGTGCCTGCCAAACCATATGTCCTGTAGCAAAAATTGAAACGTCAGATCCTTCTATGAATTTTATTGCTTTTCCAATTATAAACTTTTGTTTTTCATCTGTAAAAATTGGCCATTTTGGTCTTCCAAATCTAAGATATACAGGTCCTTTATGATCTGATAATGTAATCGTAGCAGATTTAGTTTGATTATAATCGCAGGGATTAATTACAGTCATGCCAGGAAGCATTTTCATCATACCAATATCTTCTAAAATTTGATGCGTTGCACCATCTTCACCTAAGGTAATACCTGCATGAGAAGCACAGATTTTAACATTTTTCCCTGAGTAAGCTATTGACTGTCTAATTTGATCATAAACTCTTCCTGTGGAAAAATTAGCAAAAGTACCTGTATATGGAATTTTTCTTCCAATTGTCATGC
>CAZYIL010000185.1:0-3008 GCA_964646945.1 uncultured Marinoscillum sp.
CACCTCTTATTTGTGAAATAAAATCAGAGTTTTTAGTTGTAAAGGATTCAAAAATTTCTTTCTCAATAAAAGTAATATCTGAATAATTTACTGATAAATTTATCCAACCAATACTAGGCACATTTCTTTCACCATTATGATAAGTAGGTTGGTCACGTTCTCCTGTTGGATATTTTACAGAAAATAAATTATTTAACTCTACTCTAATACCATATTCAATGCTAAATTTTGCAAAAGACACTTTAGTTATTTTGTATTCTTTTGAACCATCAATTATGATTTTTCTACCATCTAATGATTCAATTTCAGATTGATTGTGCAAAGGAATATATGTTTTATTTAAAAGCTTTTCTTTGATTTTATCAATGAACTTGTTAAATACATATTTACTGATAGATGATACCTGCCACTTAAATGTTCCACTTTCATTTTTTATTGTAAAAATGGGATACAGGTCTTTTTCATAATCAATTATTTCAAATGTTTTATTTTTAAATTTTTCTCCTTCTGAAAAGCTAACACTTGAATCATCTATATTATTGACATCAAAAGTTGAAACATCAATTAATGTTACTTTTTCTCCAATTAATCCAGCTCCAACCTCGTCTTTTATTGTATAAGGAAGTTTCATAAAGCTTCCATCATAAGGTATTGAATTAGTTTTCTTTTCTAAAGGTTCTTCAATTTCAATTTGAGAAAAAGAATTAAAAGAAATAAATAATAAAAATAATATTGAAAATTTTTTCATACTTACAATCTACAACTATCCAAGAAAAATTCAAAAGGGTAGTGGGGGTTAGTGAGGTTTTTTATTATCATATTTAATCTTTTGGGTTAATTTTTTATTAATTTGTTAATTCTAAAGATTATAGAATCCTTTAAAAAATAAAACATATAGATTTTGAAATCAAAGTATAAAGCAGGTAGTTTATACGCAGGTGTTGGAGGTATATGCCAGGGTTTTATTGAAGCAAATTTTGATATACTTTGGAGCAATGAAGTTAAAATTTATTTAAATTGAATAGGATAATATGTCTATCCTAAAAATCAAACTATTTCTATCTTATGAAATATAGACCCGAAATTGATGGCTTAAGATCTTTAGCAATAATTCCAGTTATATTCTATCATATAAATAACTCCTATGCTCCTTATGGGTATTTAGGTGTTGATGTGTTTTTTGTAATCAGTGGTTATTTAATTGCTAGTATTATTTCTTACAAAATTAATAATGATAATTTTTCGGTTATAGAGTTTTATGAAAGAAGAGTAAAACGTATTGCACCAATTTATTTACTAATTATTACAATTTTGATTCCCCTATCCTTTATATTTTTTTACCCAAGTCAAATAAAAGATATAGCCCAATCAATCAGTGCATCTTTACTTTTTGTTTCTAATTTTTTCTTTTACAGAGAAATAGACTACTTTAATCCTTTTACTGAAATATCCCCCCTTATACATACTTGGAGCTTAGGAATTGAAGAACAGTTTTATCTTTTTTTACCATCAATTTTAATTTTTCTAAAGGGTAAAATAAAAAGTACAATTATAATTCTAATTATTTCTATAAGTTTTATATACTATTATTATTTAAGTATTTATAACCCCAGTCTTGCATTTTATTCAACATTTGCCAGAATATGGGAACTTCTAATAGGTGTTTTCTTTGCCATTAACCCAAAAATATTAAACCTAAAATCCTACATTGGTTCTAAAGTAATTTCATTCTTTGCATTGATTTTACTATTAACTATATTATTAACAAACTATATCACTCTTGATGTTAGTATACTTAGAATAATTGTTGTAGCCTCAACAATTATTCTTTTAATTGATAATAAGTCTTCGATTAGTAATTTACTATCTTTTAGAATTCTCACACATATAGGTTTATTAAGTTATTCTCTATATATGATTCATCAACCCGTATTGTCTATTTTAAAGAATACATATTTTAGTAGTGAAATCAATCTGAGTCAAACAGTTATAATTATTTTAATTATATATATGATAAGTGCGCTTTCATATTATTTTTTTGAAAAGCCTATTAGATATTTACAAGTTTCAACTAAAACAGTGTTTATTACATTTTTTGGTTATAGTTCAATTCTTTTTTCTTTTGGATTTTATACTCATAAACAAAATGGATTTATTAATGAGTTTTTAAATAAATATGAAAATACCTATGTTTTCGATCAAGAACAAGAAATGATAAAAAAGAATGAAATTATTAATTCTATAAAGGAAAAAGATCAAAAATTTTCAGTAGATAAGAAAAATATATTAATCATTGGTGATTCTATGGCTGAAGATATCTTTGTTTCTCTTAATTCATTAGATAGTCTTAAAACAAGTAAAATTCGACTTCTAACAATGGATGACCTATGCTTTAAAGAATTTTTAATCCATCTTGAAACAGATTTAAATGAGACATTTGAATGCCGTGGCAATCTCTTTTATATTAATGATATAAATAAAGATATTTTAATGTCTGACGTAATAATTATATCAGCACATTGGAATGATAGAACCATTTCACCAGGAGCTAATTTATCAAATTATATAGGAAAAGTTTATAATAAAAAAGTTCTTATAGTAGGAACTGTAGGGTTCTCTTATCCAAATACAATTGCATTAGATATGCTCAACTATAATATATCAGATGAAGAACTTGGACCTTTTATTCTTGAAAAACACTTAATAAAAAGAATCGCAGAGATTTCCGAAAAAATACCACAATTAATTACAAATGAAAATATTTATTACTTAAGTAAGTACGATTTTTTCTGTAATGATAAAGGATGCGCCTTGTTCTACAGTAAAGGAAAACCAAAAATATGGGACTTTGGTCATCTTACTAAGTATAGTTTATTAGATTATGGTTTATATATAAGTTCAAAATTAGACTCCATACAAATAGTTGTTAATAAAAATGATTAAATAAAGTTTACAAAATCTAAAAAAGTTTTTTTTGGATAGTATAAATAAGTGATTTAGTACATTTT
>CAZYIL010000186.1:0-2983 GCA_964646945.1 uncultured Marinoscillum sp.
AGATTACAGCATCAAATGGCACAGTTATGTTTGCATTTATGTCATTAAATGATAGCCCAATACTAAATAAGTTGTTTTTTACTTTGAAATTCCAGTATTCATACTGAATGACTATCGTCATTTCCTTCGGGTGTTTTTTCTTTAACCAATCTGGAATAACAACTTTTTTACTATCTGTTTTAAAAGATATATAAATATGATGGCCTTCTTGCAAACCATTCACTTCAATATTCTTTAAAACATCTCGAAAAACATTTAACATGTTTTTTCTTAAAATTTGAGAATAATTAATTTTCATTTTTAAATATTAGGTCATTATGTTAGTTATTTATTTTTACGAAAAATGGAAGCAAATATTCTTATTTCGTTAAAATTTGCATCCTTATTATTTCCATGAGCTTTAAATTCATTAAAAGCAGGAACAGAAATACTGTTTTTAATTCTTGAGAATTTTTCTTGGAAACCGTCCTTTACAAATACTTTTGTATTAATAGATAAAACAAATAATCCCCCAGGTTTTGTAACACGCAAAAGTACATCAAGGGCATCTGGCCCTACATGCCCATGAGTAAAGGTTCCAGCACTCACAACAGATCCAACAGAATTATTTTTTAATGGAATTTTTTTTGTAACATCAGCTATTACTAGGGAAGAGTAACATCTTTTTAGTTTTGCCTGTTTCAACATTTCTGGAGATATATCTATTCCAATTATTTTTTTGTTTCCTGATTTATACAAACATTCACCCACTAAACCTGTTCCAGCCCCAACATCAAGAATTGGAGTATCAGAAATTCTTGCATTTTTATTAAAAAAACTACAAATTTTTGCAGGAGAACAATAATTTGAACTTAATGCAAAATCTTCATCATACACTTGAGCCCATCTTTTGTAGAGTTTAATAGAATCCTCTGGTGTTGCTAATGAATAGGCATCATCATAACCAATTTTTTTTTCTGACATTTTTGTATTTTAAAGTAGTATATAAATTATGAAAACTAAAAAATTTAATAAGTAATACATATGTTAGGAAGAATAATTGAATTTACAAAAGCAAAAAAACCCTCAAAACTAAAATTAAGAGGAAAGTATGTAGTGCTTGAGCCAATAAAAATTAATATACATGCTAAAGATTTATATGAAAATTTTTTGAGAGATAAGAAAAATAAAATTTGGACTTATTTACCCTATGGTCCTTTTAAAAGTTATGAAAGTTTTACAAAATGGTTAAAGTCTTTTTGTTTAAACAAGGAGCCATTTTTTTATGCTATTTATTCCAGAAGACATAAACAATACTGTGGCATGGCAAGTTATTTACGAATTGTCCCAGAGCACGGTTCAATAGAAGTGGGGCACATCAATTATTCTCCATTACTACAGAATACCCCAGAAGGGACCGAAACCATGTATTTAATGATGAAACATTCTTTTGAAGTTTTAGGTAATCGTAGGTATGAATGGAAATGTAACAATCTAAACACTTCTTCAAAAAATGCTGCAAAAAGACTAGGATTCAAATTTGAGGGCGTTTTTAGACAAATGTATATTTTTAAAGGCAGGAATAGAGATTCTGCCTGGTTTTCAGTCATTGATACAGAATGGAAAAAACTAAAAAAAGGGTATTTAAAATTTCTTTCTCCAAAAAATTTTGATAAAAATTTTAAACAAAAGAGAAAACTTAAATACTAAGAAAAATTTTCTAACATAACGGACGTTGTGTTTTCAAAACTACGAACCCCATGTTAAATAATACATATTTTTGTGTCCAAGCGCTTTTTCTATGTGCTCCGATTTAGTTTTTTTGATAATTTTGCGACTTTTCAGCTATTCTAAAAAGTTAAATTTTGCGAGGCCAAGATGTGAGTTTATTAGAAAACTAACATTTACTTGATTTGTATTTGAGTCTAATAACATAATTGATGTTTCCAAGCAAAGAACGGTTTTTAAGTTATTTTTTTTCACTTTGTTTGCTTACAATATTTGTTAATACAGTACCAATACCACAGTTACCAAAATATATATTGTTTATTTTAATTAATTTTTTCTTTTTTATTAGCGAAAATAAAAAATTTTTTTATAAAGATAAAAAATTTATTTTTAGCTTAGTTATTTTTATATTTATTATAATTATAACAAATATTTCCCCAATTAAATTTTCAATAAAAGTTAATAGTTTTGGTAATACTGAAATTAATTCAATTTCAGTGAAGGCACGCGAATTTTATAAATTGAATTTTCCTGATTGTTATAATAAAGCCTATAATTGCTATTGGATTGATAGCGAACGCCCCTTAGGGCCCATGATTGGTGGAGCTCCATTACAAAATAATAATAATATAGATAAAAAAATTAATAATATTTTTTATAGAGATTATTTGAATATCTCAAATTTAAATGAACTTAGAAGTAATTTGTTTAGCTCTCCCGGCTCAACAATGGATATGGCAAAATATAAATATATAGATAAGTATAACTATCCCTTTTTTTTAAATTTTAAATTTCCAAAGATATATGTAGGATCAAAATTTTGTACATCTAGTTCAATTACCCAAAAAAACTGTCAATATATTACTGAAACTACTAGAGATTTTGAATATATAAATAAAGGAGAAAAAAATCAATTTTTATATTTAAAGCAAAATTTTGTTTTGATTTTTATAAAAAGTTTTCTATCTATTTTGTTAATCTTGTCATTTTATTTTGTATCGAAAAAAATTTATGTATTTAAAGTAAGAGAGAAAATAGAATTACTTTACCCTGTATCAACAATTATAATTTTAACGATCATAACTTTTACAAATATTGAAAATATAAATTTTCTTAATTCATATCTATATCAATATCCCGGGGGAGATGGGTTTTTATACTTATATTGGGGTAATTTAATTTCAGAAGCTTTTAAAGAATATAGTTTTATAGAATTTTTTACGCCCTGCATGTCAGGGAATGGTTGGTTGGTTGCGGGGTCAACGCCGTTGCGCGG
>CAZYIL010000187.1:0-2972 GCA_964646945.1 uncultured Marinoscillum sp.
AGCTGTGTCCAAAATCTTCTTTTAATATAAGCCCTTTTATTGCATTTAATAAAAAAATTAATTCATCTATTTTAAGTATAGGTATTTCACCATCTATAGGGAGTCAAACTCTTAATTTTGATCAATTTGTATTTGTAGATAAAACGGATCCTTTCAATAAACAAGGAAAACTAACAGAGTGGCAACCTGATTTGGATTTAGGGTTTTCTTATAGTGGCAATAAACTTCTATTGAGTTTATCCCTACAACATTTATTAAGTCCTTCTTTCGACTTTAATGTAGAAAGTTTAATAAATAGGTCTGATATAACTTATAATTTTTTAGCTAAATATGTTATTGATATAGATAGAGACTTAGTTATTGAACCTCATATACTTTTCAGATCAGATTTAACATCTTATACTTTTGATATTAGTTCGCTTGTTTCATATAAAGAAAATATTAAAATAGGAGCGTCTTATAGATATAATGAGGCGGCAGTATTATTTTTGGGTTATAGTTTACTTAAAGATAACAGATTACATGTAGGCTATGCTTTTGATTATGTTATAAGTAATGTAAAGGCTAAAAATTCTACTTCTAACGAAATCCTTCTTCGTTATGATTTACCAGCACCTCAGATCAAAAAACCAATAAGAACGCCCAGGTTTATATATTAAAAAGACTCAAAAATTTCTAAATTTTTATTAAATAATAAATTTTATTAAATTTGCTGTCCATTTTTTAAGTAAACCCAATAATTACTTTATAAGTAAAACATATAATTAAACCCGATTATTTGTTAATAAAAACAATAATTTAGATTTTTTAAAGTTTAACATTAACTTTGATTCTTGTTTATGAAAATATTTAAGAAAAATATTATATGGAATTTCTGTCTTCTTGCGATAACTTCTGTTTTGCTTAAGGGATGCTTTATTTTAGGAGGAGGCGCAACACAAAAAAAACCAAAGGGTCAACTCGTCGGTGCTTCAGATAGAGATGGCTTTGAAATGGCTGCTCAATTTGGTATGGTTAAAATACCAACAGGGAAGTTCTATATGGGTCAAGCTGATGAAAATATTCAATTGGATCAAAGTAATAGAAACAGACAAGTGACAATAAGTGCTTTTTACATGGACGATACAGAAATTACTAATAATGAGTACAGGCAATTTATTAGATATATTGAGGATAATCTAATGGGTGAAGGGGGTGAAGGACTTGCTGAATCAGAAGAAGAGGAAGGTGGCCCTGTATATCAGATCCCTGATGGTTATACGTTTCAAGATTTAAAACCTGATAGCACAGTCTGGACCAGTGATTTTACCCATCATTATGGAGATCCACTATTAGCTTATTACTGGAGTCATCCAGCTTTTGATGATTATCCTGTTGTTGGAGTTTCTTGGAGATCAGCAAGAGAGTTTACCAGATGGAGAAGTAATTTTTTAAATGATTATCGCGCACAAAAAGAGTTACAACCGTTCCCTAATTTTAGATTACCTACAGAAGCAGAATGGGAATATGCTTCTAGGGGAGGTAGAGATAATGTAAAATATCCTTGGGGTAATCCATATGTAAGAAACTCTCGAGGTTGTGTTTTAGCCAACTTTAAGCCTGGAAGAGGAAACTATGTAGATGATGGCTATGCTTACACATCTCCAGTGGGTGCTTTTTTCCCGAATGATTTTGGTCTTTACGACATGTCTGGAAATGTTGCTGAATGGTGTGAAGATGCATATATAGATGAATATACTCCAATCACATGGGACTTAAATCCAATTTACAGAGATGATAATGTAGATAAAAAAGTGATTAGAGGTGGTTCATGGAAAGATATTGCTTTTTTTATTGAAGTTGCTACTAGAACTTTTGAGCACCAAGACTCTACAAGAGCTTTTATTGGTTTTAGAACAGCTTTACCACATTTAGGAAGAAGCTATGATAATTTTTAATATTAAATTAATGTTTTAAATTACATACATTAAGATAACAACTATAACTATTAAAACTTAAAATTAGAATACAATGATAACCAAAGAAAAATCGTCGAATCCAGTATTAGCGTGGATTCAAGATGAAGACAACATGAACTTCATTTATGGAATGGGAGCTGCGGTAGTAATTATCGGAGCCCTGTTCAAGTTACAGCATTGGCCAGGTGCTAATGCTATGTTAATAGCTGGATTAGGAACTGAAGCTTTAATTTTTGCAATTAGTGCTTTTGATTCCCCAACTGTACATGAATGGGATTGGAGTAAAGTTTATCCTCAGCTATCTCCTGATGCTAAAACAACTTCAGCTGGTCAGGTTAGTAATTTGATGAAAGAAGCGAAACTTGACCCAGAAGTATTAAAAAGTGTTGGTGAAGGAATGAGAAAAATGGCTGCTCAAGCAAAGAACATTAATACGCTTGCAGACGCTTCTGTTGCAGCTAACGAATACACAAAAAGCATTAAAGGAGCTACAGAATCTTTAAATTCAGTTAACGAGTCTTATAATACGATTTCATCTACTGCTAAAGATTTGGCAGATTCAACAACAAACGTAAAGGATGCTGTTGGTTTGACGGAAAATTATAAAGAAAATTTAAAGAGTGCTACAGAATCTTTGGGATCTATAGTTACTGCTTCTGGAGCAATTACCAAAACAGCTGCTAATATGTCAGGTTCACCTGAAGATGCTGCTAAATTGCAACAAGAGCTTAAAGATTTAACGGATAATCTTAATAAGCTTAATAAGATTTATGGAGGAATGTATCATGCTATGCATGATTAAGAAATTTAAATAATATTTAAATAAACTATTATGGGAGGAGGAAATAACCCACGTCAGAAGATGATTGGTATTATGTATTTGGTTCTTATTGCTATGTTAGCTTTGAACATAGATACTGCTGTTTTAGAAAAGTTTGTTTTGATCAATCAAAGCTTTGAAGTAACAAATGAAGAGAAGGAGATAGATAATGATAGAAAGCTTGAAGCAATTAG
>CAZYIL010000188.1:0-2964 GCA_964646945.1 uncultured Marinoscillum sp.
AGCGGTACCTTGCCAAGGTACAGGTCGCCGGTTCGAACCCGGTTTCCCGCTCCAATTCTTATAAATCTCTGTATTATCAGAGGAGCTAATCGTGGCCAAGCTTTATCGGTTACGACTTTCAATTTTTTTTATAATGCAGCTGACCAGAAATAAGCACCCAATCTCAATTAGCTCAATGATATCCGCTTACAATTAGAGGTACCACATTGCAAACGTCGTGCTTAAAGCCTAGAAGCTGGTGGTTTTGGCAAGTCCCACTACGTCCACATCACCCCGCTCGGTGTTATTGAACACGACCCCACGGCTGGATGACGCACCATTTTCTGGCACAAGAAACAGTCAATCTTTCCCAGTGAAAATGACAGCCTCTGCACCAATTGTACATAAGCACATTCGCCGCCTTGCAAGATGTCAAGAGCGTAATTGTTCCGGGCGCTAGTGCCGCCTTCCCGTTATTTATTTGGGCGGATTTAATAGACCTATACTCCCTGTTTATGGTCAATGGAGGCCATCGAACGGTGCATCTAGTGTTTTACCGTTGACCGCTAGCTAGCACTCGCTTCCCCTCGTCAGGGCCAAAGGTTCCAGCCATCAGACTAAATATCGGGATTAAATGGATCCTCGTCTTCGCTGTTGACGATACCGTCACCGTCAGCATCCACGTCAAGATAATCGGGAAGACCATCGTTATCGAAGTCCCAGTCATCCAGATCCGAGATACCATCTCCATCCGCGTCCGAGTTCGCCAACGAGGCGTTGTATGTTTCATAATCAGTAACCAAAAGAAAACCCGCATAGGGACTAAATTGTGTACTAAAATAATGCCCTGGTTTGTGGACTGGTAGCGAAACAATTTTTTCGGTTAGATCACCATCAGCCCACTGAACCTCGAACTGATTCACAGGCTCAGCCGTCTCTCCCTCATACGTACGGGGTTGGGTGTCTACCGTCAACGTGACCTCACCCTCGCCAGAGTCAAATCTCAGAAATCTCAAGTCATATGCGCTTTCTGCCACGTTGACATAGTTTCGACGCGGGAATGGGCCTGCAAGACTCTCTGTGTAACCCTCATCATCGATTATATAAATTGTATTATTTTGGTCTTCGCTCTCGGTAGGTGGCAAAGACGTGCGAATGAATACCGCACCGCTGTCTGATTCCAAATCTGCTAACCTGATCCTTAGCCTTTGAAAGCGCCGACTTGCTGCCTCGTCATCGGGCACATTGAACAGGATGGATTTTGGCGTCGAATCACCGTCTTCCCATCGAATCGTGCCTGTACTGGCTACTTCGTTCTCGTCGACGTCGATGTAGAGCAGCTCATAGTTCACCGAGACTGAACCACTTGAGCCTGCTGTTCGATCAATCGTGATTTCATTCGATTCAGTACCTTCGAGGACCATTTGTCCATACTCGGTAAATCTTATGAACCCACCCCAATCAGTATCCCTCACCGCTTTTCGAACAATCCTGACGCGCGCCCTATGGGTGCCCCGCACGTAGCCATCTCCACCCTGCAGCTCTAGATAGAAATCTTTAGAGCCACGATCGAAACCCGCTTTGAGCTCAATAGTTAGCAGTTTTGGCGCCCCATCACCCTCAGCCCATGTCAGCGATCCAGCGATTCCCTTATAATCCTGCCCATCCTTCGCTGCGCCCTCTAGCGTGCGAAAAGGCACCGAGACCGCTGACGATAAATCACCCCATCTCTCGACAACCACGGTGATTTCTGTCGCGTCTGGATCTGGATAGAGAGAAGCTGCTCTCAAGCTAATGAACGGCAGATCAAAAAGAGCCAATCTATAGTCCCTAGTCGATCCAGCCTCCTCGGCTTCATCGACGACTCCATTACCATCTGCATCCTGATCGCTGCTATCACCAACACCATCGCCGTCGGAGTCATTGGACTCTGAGGGGTCTGAAGGGAAGGCGTCTTGTGCATCGACAACACCATCCTGATCACGGTCGTTCTTATAAAAGCCGAGGGTTGCTTTGTAGACCACACCCTCTTCATTATTGTTGTTCCTGCAGCCTGTCACATTACGCTGACCACAATGATCCTCAGCCACCACCTCACCATCAATCCGAAGTTTCCAGCCGTAAGTCCAACCAGAACTAGTATTCCGAAGCTGCAACCGAATTAGCGTCTCCCCGTCCTCGATATGCTCTAGCAGGTTTAACGTGCCTGCTCCATATTCCTGAAGCACCTGATCGCCCTCATCAGAGACCTTAATCACTTGAAAAACATCATCGACGTTATCAATTTCAAGTTCCAAGGAGCTGATTTCGTCGACGGCCCAAGCAAGACGCTCATCGCTATCGCAAAGGTCTCCTAAGCCATCGTCATCAAAATCTTTCTGCTCCGCATTCGATACGAGCGGACAATTATCCTCAACGTCAATTACTCCGTCAGCATCATCGTCTTGATCAGCATTATCGCCCTCACCATCTTTATCGGTATCTCGAGACTCTCCAGAATCGAACGGGAACCAATCCACCTCGTCCACAAAGCCGTCGTTATCGTCATCGAGATCGTTATGGTCTAAGAATCCATCTCCATCAAAATCACCGCTAGTATCATCATCGAAAATCACCCCCAAGCGCAGCTCTGGATTCTCTTCGGGTACTAGAGCCAACATGAGCTCATAGGAGGACTCATTAACATCATCATCGATCAGTTGGACTGGCGCATACTTCGTGCCAGCCTCACCTGCCGCCCAATCTAGGCTTATCTCACCTTCGAAGACAAAATCATCGCTATCGGTTGCCGAGCTGTCAGCTGGAGTCAGTATCAATGAAGCTGAATTCTCTACGTCACCTAGCCGGGTATACCCAAATCGAACTGCCAGCTCACCTTCGACTACTCTCGTGAGCGCTTCCGTGGGAAGGAAAAAGTCCTCACCTTCCTCAACTGTATCCGAGACAACGTCAACAATAACGGAGTACGGTACGCTGACTCTAACG
>CAZYIL010000189.1:0-2961 GCA_964646945.1 uncultured Marinoscillum sp.
GCATATTGATTAAAAAATACTATTCCGTTAACAGATATTCCAATAGCACCTAGGGGAGTGGCGCTTTTGTTTTTCGCTTCCTGTGGATCAGCTGGAACTTTCATAATAATATTTTGTTTTTTTATCCTGTTTGGATTCTGATTATAATTTGAATTATTACCATTATATTCCTCATAGAGTGCATCAGATGGATTATAATATGGACTTTTATGATCGGGTAGATTATTTGTTTCAAAAACTATATAATCATCTTCGATATACACTATTACATTTTCAGAAAATTTTCTATAAGCATCAGACATTTTACTTAGTTCCCAGGTTCCACTTCCTTTAGTAATTGAATCATCACTTTTACTACAAGCTGATATGAAAAAAATGATAAGAATTTTTAATAAATTTTTCATTTATATGCTACGTCTTTTTTATAACTAATTTAACAATAAAAGGTTTCAAGTAACATTAGTTATCTATGTCTTTATTCTTTTTTTTAGTTTTAAAGAATTTATAATTAAAAGATAACTGCCAAGAGCTATTTTTCCAGGTTTCTTTATCAAGTTTAGAAACATTTCTAGTTCCTTTAAGATTTCTTAACGAAATTCTAAGATTTAAAGGTAAATCGATTTCAAATCCTGTAACAAACATCACATCTCTATTAGAGTAGCTATTCATATCAAAATTTCCAGCTGATCCTGATGAGAATGCTGCAATGTTTGCTAGAGCATTAAAACTTAGATTTGTAAGACCTTTTGGACGTTCATATGAACTTTTTTTATCTTGAACAATACTTATTTGAGGTCCAGTTATAAAACTAACTTTACCGATCTTTAAATTTAAAAGTATTGGTATATTGATATAGTATAGTTTATTGCTCCATATAACATTGTTAGAGTCTATTATTTTAGTTCCATGTAAAGAGTATTGAATTTCAGGTTGAATACCTAAATAGAGTGATGTTCCCTCACCATTCCACGCAAAAGCATCTTCTTTAATTTTAAAATTAATTAAACTATAAATTCCACCATGATATCCTTGTAAATTTTTGACCTTAAATGCTACGCCTCCAATTGTATTTGTAATTATTCCTTTATTTTGAGATCCAGGAATTCCAGTTGCTTCATCAGTTCTTAAAGATTGTTTTGAATTATTTACTCCTAATTTTACTCCTAGCTCAAACGATTGACTAAATGCAGAACTGCTTGAAAGTACAACAACTATAAAAAATATTACTTTATTTTTCATCTTTATTTTGCTAACAAAGTTATAAATTTCTTTTATGAACATTATTTTGATATTTAAATTGATATTTTCCTTTATTTTTTATTAAAATTAAAATTATGACCAAGAAAATAGTTAAGCCCACATTAATCATTAATAAAAAAGTTATATTAAATAATCTTAAGAAACTAATTAAATTATCTCAAAATAATAACATTGCTATAAGACCTCATTTTAAAACACATCAGTCACTTAAAATTGGTCAGTGGTTTAAAGATTTAGGAGTTTCTAAAATCACAGTTTCTTCAGTTAGCATGGCTGAATATTTCTCAAATGAATGGGATGATATAACTATAGCTTTTCCATTAAATATATTGGAATTGTATAAAATCAATAAACTGTTAAAAAATACTAATATCAACTTATTAATAGACTCTGAAGAATCTATAGATTATTTAAATAATGACTTAGATCATATAGTTAATGTTTATATTAAAATTGATGTGGGTTACGATAGAGCGGGAATAAATTATAAAGAAACGTATAAGATTAAAAAAATTATTGAAAAAATTAATAAATCTAATAAATTAAATTTTTATGGTTTTTTATCCCATTTTGGAGACACATATAAATCTAAAGACAAAAATGATATTGCAAGAGTTTTTGATAATTCTATTTACAATTTAAAAATTTTGTCATCTCAATTTGATACAAATTTCGATATTTCTATAGGTGATACTCCTTCTTGTAGTGTTATAAATGAATTCCCAAATTTTATTTCTGAAATTAGACCTGGAAATTTTATTTTTTATGATTTAGCTCAATACAAAATAGGTTCATGTAATCTTAATGATGTAGCATTAAGAATGATATGTCCAATTGTTTCTGTTTATAAAGAAAGAAACAAATTGTTAATATATGGAGGTTCGGTACATTTTTCTAAAGATTTTTTTATTGATAAAGGTAAAGAATGTTATGGTTATGTTTATTATAATGATGACTATTGGGATGTTAATGAAAAAATTGGATTTATTAAATCTTTATCACAAGAACATGGAATTGTAGAAATTGAAAAAAAAGGAAATTATAAAATTGGAGATTTGTTATCTATTATTCCAGTTCATTCATGTTTGACTGCTGATAAAATGAGAGAATATTATTGTGATGGTAATAAAATAACAATGATGAAGATCTAATCTGCTCCGTGTGCAAGTCTTTTTAATGGCTTTAAAAGTAGTAAAACTAAAAACCCAATGCTGAACAAAAAACTGCAATTCCAGTAAATATTTCAAATTCACCAGCAGTTTGTGCCCATTCACCAAGAGAAGCAGCTAATTTGTTACCAAATCCTGTACAAGCAAAATAAACACCCATCATTATAGAAGCATATTTTAAAGGCGCGAGTCTTGTAATTAGAGCCATTGCTGTTGGAGATGTACAAAGTTCTCCAAGGGTATGAAACAGATATGCCAAAACTAACCAGTACATTGCACTAGATCCATTTTCTTTAAATTCTATAGATGCAGCACTCATGAAAAAAAATCCAACTGCCATTATTATAACTCCAACTGCCATTTGAAAAAGTAATGCTGATTCTTTTCCTATAGATTTCCACCACGACCAAAATTTACCTACCAATACAGCAAATAAAACAATAAATCCTGCATTAAGAGACTGGAACCATGTTGCTGGGACTTCAAAATTTATACTTTCAATTATTCTATTGGTTTTCTCAAAAGCATAGAT
>CAZYIL010000190.1:0-2935 GCA_964646945.1 uncultured Marinoscillum sp.
TAGAGAACTTACAGGTGGAATTTATTTTGGTGATAAAGGAATCATTGAAAATGGAAATAAAGCATATGATACCAGTACTTATACAATAAATGAAATTAAGAGGATATCTAATTTAGCATTTCAGGAAGCTAAAAAGAGAAAATCTAAATTAACACTTGTTGATAAAGCAAATGTTTTATCTACTTCAAGATTGTGGAGAGAAGTAGTCCAAAATCTATCGAGAAATAATTTCCCTGAAGTATCAGTTGATTATCTTTTTGTAGATAATGCTGCAATGAAAATTATTACTAATCCCTCTGATTTTGATATAATTTTAACAGAGAATATGTTTGGAGATATAATTACTGATGAAGCTTCAGTTATAACGGGTTCTATAGGCATGTTACCTTCTGCATCAATCGGCAATAATATTTCTTTATTTGAGCCTATTCATGGTTCATATCCTCAAGCGGCTGGTAAAAATATAGCAAATCCGATGGCAATGATTTTATCGGCGGCTATGATGCTTAATCTTTCCTTTAATATGAGTAAGGAAGAGAAAATTATTCAAATAGCTATTAATGATGCTTTAGAAAAAGGTATAGTTACTAAAGATATTAATGCTGATCATTATTATAAAACAAATGAGGTAGGAGACTGGATATCAAATAGAGTTGATGAATTAAGTGCTTAAATTATGCTTAAAGTTTTTTCAAGTAAACAACTCAAATTTCTAGATCAAAAGACTATAGAAAAACAGAGAATCACTTCTCTCAAATTAATGAAAAAAGCATGTGATGCTTTCTTGAAGTGGTTTGAACCTAGATTCTCTAAATCAGATAGAATAAAGATTTTTTGTGGAAGCGGTAATAATGGAGGTGACACATTATGTATTTCTAGAATGCTTTTAGAAAAAAATTATAAGGTAAAAGTATTTTTTTTTCAAGCAAAAAAAGGACCAACTAAAGAATGTCTTTTTCATTTAGAAGAGCTGAAAAAGAAAAAGATTCTCATATACGATATAAATAATATTTCTATAAAAAACATTAACGACTCAGATGTAATAATTGATGGTATATTTGGTTATGGATTATCTAGAAAATTAAATGAGCCATTAATAAAATTAATTAATCATATTAATTCTTTAAGTGCAATCAAAATATCAATTGATATGCCTTCAGGAATTCCAACAGAAAAAGTTATCGATAGTGTTTTTATACATTCAGACTTTACAATCACATTCCAAACACCTAAATTGTCATTTTATTTTCAGGAATATCTAAGCTTTATAGGTGAAATAGTAATTTTAAATTTAGGTTTAGATAAAGAATTAATTAAAAAATTAGACCCCATTGCTTATCTAATTGAACAAAGTGATATTAAAGTAAAATTATTTGATAGAAAGTTAAATTCTCATAAAGGAACATTTGGTCATGGGCTCATCATTGCTGGAGGAAAAGGAAAAATGGGGGCTTGTATTATGGCTTGCAAGGCTGCTTTAAAATCAGGAATAGGTTTACTTACCTCATATGTGCCTGGAGTAGGAGAAAATATTATTCAAACTTCAGTTCCAGAAGCAATGTTAATAACAGACAAATCAAATATTAAAATTACATCTTTTCCTAAATTGGATTCATATAAAGTTATTGGAATTGGTCCTGGAATAGGCATATCTAAAAAAACTCAAGATGCTATTATAGAATTTTTCCAAACAGTAAGTATTCCAATAGTTGTTGATGCTGATGCAATAAATATTCTTTCTAAGAACAAAAGAATGTTAAATTATTTGCCAAAAAATTCAATATTAACTCCACATCCAAAAGAATTTGAAAGATTAGCTGGAAAATACAAGGATTCATTTGAAAGAATATCTCTTCAAAAAGATTTAAGTAAAAAATATCAAATAAATATTCTTGTAAAAGGTGCTTTTACAACAATGTCAGATATTCAAGGGAATTTATTTATAAATACAACTGGAAATCCTGGTATGGCAACAGGTGGAAGTGGAGATGTTTTGACAGGTATAATCACAGGTTTAATGGGAAGAGGTTATAAACCTTTTATTGCAATGCTAATTGGAGTTTATATACATGGCATGTCTGGTGATCTTGCAAAAAAGGATTTAGGTGAAGAGTCTTTGATAGCAACAGACTTAATACACAATCTGCCAAAAGCTTTTAAAAAATTGATAAATTGATCTTTTTTTTAATTACTTTTAAATAAAAATATTTTTTTTTCTATAAAAAACATGCGAGCAATTACTTTTTTACTTTTATTTTTGTTACTTAACTATTTTGGTTATGCGCAGGATAGAAAAGAAAATCTTAAATTTGAAGTTTATCCTAATCCAGCTGAAAATTTTGTAATAATTGAATCAAATCTAGAAAACATCAAGAATTTCGATTTTCAAGTACATAGTATAATTGGAAATAAAGTAAATTTAAAAAAAGATGTTATTTCTGATAGAAAAATTAAATTCTCAGTTAAAGAAATTTCTAATGGTTATTATTTTATAATTGTGGCTAACGAAAACTCAAAATACAAGAAAGCCCTAAGATTTTTGAAAAAATAATCATTTATCTACTATAATGTTTTTCAAACATTCCATTATATTTTTTAGCTAATTCATCTTGACCATGATTGTTGTAAGCTCGTGCTAAAGCATTTAATGAAACTAGATTCCTTTGTATTTGATATTTATTTTTAATATTGTTATTATTCATGTATTCTAACATTTCATCAGATCTTTTACTTGTGATTTCCGCAATATTATTTGCGATATTTTTTTCTCCAAGAGAAAGGAGCATTTCCACTTTTTGAACAGAGAAGTGATCAAAGTGAATTGATTTGTCTGGCATCAACTCTAAACATTTTAGTATTACATTTTTTGCTTTTTCTTTTTCCCCAATTTTTAATAATTCTGAAGCTAATGTATTAAAAGTAGCTCTATAATTTA
>CAZYIL010000191.1:0-2921 GCA_964646945.1 uncultured Marinoscillum sp.
TATTACTTTTTTAATAGTTTTATTTCTATTTATTTCATGTAAAGATGAGGATAAAATTAATCCCGATGAAAATTTTGAAACCCACGTAAATAAAAGAGTTTCATCATTATTAATGTCAAAAAGTGATTATGATGATTGGATAAATAATGATGGGTTTTCAGATCCTGAAAAGAGCAAAGTTATTTTTAATGATATTTATAAGAAATTCTCAGATAAGTATGATTTTATTTTCTTGATATTAAATGAATCAACAAAACCATCAAATCTTAATTATTACGGTAAACTTATTGGTGTCTCCAACAATGTTGCAGGAGTTGGGTTAAATACTTACGATAATAGTGCAAATTATGGTTCTTCTGGTAAATTAAAATCTGTCATGCAATTAACTGCTTTAGAATATTTAAGTAATGGTCCTTCCTTACATGAGTTAATGCATAATTGGGCAAATTTTGGTATAACAACACATGCTGTAAATGCTTTTGGGAACAACCTTACTTCAACAAACTACTCAGGCCATTGGGGTTTTACAGGAGGCAGTACAAAAGGTCAACTTGGTGGATTTAAGCAAAGTACACTTGATTACCTTGGAAGCAATACCTATTCGGTTGAACCATTTGGTTTTAATGCAAATGGAGCTAATAGTATTCCATATAATGAATTAGAATTATATCTTGCTGGAATGATACCTATTTCTTCAGTTAATGATTTTGATGTTTTTAAAAACATTACTTCTTTTAATCAAAATGGAGGAAAATATGAATTTGTAGCTTCTTCAAGAACAACTTACACTTCTTCATCATTAGAACAATTACTTGGAAAAAGAGTTCCTGATCATAATAACTCACAAAAAACATTCAACCTACTGACTATAGTATTAACTGACACTCCCCTGACTGAAGAAGAGTGGAATAAAGTAGATGCTACCGCTGAGTGGTTTGAAAAACAGGAATCAGATGGAATGTCACCTTATAATTTTTTTGAAGCAACTAATGGTGTTGCAACCATAACAATGGGTGAATAATTATAAAAATCAACACAAAATATCTAAATATATTTTTCAAATTATTAAATTTTATTTTATTATAAATAGATGAAAATCAATAATTTATAAATAATATATTAAAGAATAAAATTAATAAAATATAAACTATTTTTTTGGATTTAAATAAGTAAACAAAGCAAGTCCAAACATTATAATATCAGGAGCAATTGATTCAATATTAAAATTCATAATCTCAATTGTTGAAAAATGATAAAAAACACCAAATAATGGTAAATACCCAATAATCAATGCAAGTAGTACTTTCTTTTGATTCTCTAATTCAAATTTTCTAGCAAATAAAAGTATTAATCCTATCATCAAAAAAGCAGTAGAAAGCCCATAATGCATTAATACACCTACTTCTAATGCATCACCCTGAACATTCAAGAATGTTTCCGAAATAGTTCTAGCAAAGATTACAATTAGAATTGATTGTAAAATTTGCAAAGACCCTAAGATTAGTAAAGTTAATTTTGGCTTCATTATATATTATTTTTAAGTTAAAGATTCAATTGTAAAATAAATTAAATAAAAATTTGTCTTAAACAGATGTTTTTGTTGATTATTAATCATTTCTATTATTCAAATTTTTGAATTTTCATCCGATATAACTAGATTTAAAAATATGAAACTAAAACTTAATTTATATCTGGTTCTTTTTATTAATTCTTTTTATCTGAACGCACAAGTCAACGTTATGGATCAAGCTATGGGAAGTACTGTAGGTGAAGTAGACAAAGGTGAATATGAAGGTGAATATTTAGATAATCAATATCATGGCAAAGGCAAATTAACATTTAAAGATGGTAGAGTGTATGAAGGTGAGTTTAAAAATGGTCTTCGTAACGGATACGGAACTTTTACAACGTCAAATGGTGAAAAATACGAAGGTGAATGGAAAGATAACTACAAACATGGTAAAGGTGTTCAAGATTTCAGTGATGGAGGTAATTATATAGGTGAATTTCAGTACGGTAAACCTCATGGTCAAGGCTCTATGTCTTTTAACTCAGGGGACAAATATGATGGTCAATTCGTAAATGGAGCCATAAATGGACAAGGAAAAATGGTCTATAAGAATGGTGATGAATATGTAGGTAAATTTAAAAACTGGAGACCTCACGGACAGGGCACATTAACTTCACCAGATGGAACTAAGAGATCTGGAGAATGGAAAAAAGGGAAACTTAAAGGGTAATAGAAAAGAAATAATTGAAAAGAAATAATAAGCCGGAGAGTGAAATGATGTCGTTTGGCTACAACCCTCAGTTATCTGAAGGATCAGCTAAAACTCCCCTATTTCAAACAAGTACTTTTGTTTTTAAAAACTCAGAAGAAGGAAGAGCATATTTTGAAGTTGCTTATGGGTTAAGGAATAAGAAAAAATCAGAAAACCTACCTCTATCATATGCTAGGATAAACAATCCAAATGCTGAAATTGCTGAAGAAAGATTAAAGTTATGGGATAAAGCTGAAGCTTGTGCTCTTTTTCAAAGTGGAATGGCTGCTATTTCTACATCAATTCTTGAATTAACAACCCCTGGAAGCTTAATCTTACATTCATCAACATTGTATGGAGGAACAAATCATTTTATAAAAGATGTTTTACCGAAGTATAATATTTCATCAATGGAATTTGATGATAATAATTCAGTTGATAATATTATAAAAGAAAAAAAGAAAAATTTTGGAAATAAAAATGTAAATATTGTATATATAGAAAGCCCTGCAAATCCTACCAATCAATTAATAGATATCGAAAAATGCTCTTCTCTTGCTAAAAAACTTTCTACAAAATCCAACAAAGTATTGCTGTTAATTGATAATACTTTTATGGGACCAATATGGTCAAAGCCAATTAAATTAGGAGCTGATATTG
>CAZYIL010000192.1:0-2920 GCA_964646945.1 uncultured Marinoscillum sp.
TAAAATTATGTATTTAGCCACAGATCAAGGTTCAAGATTATCAGTAGATGGTGGTATTACGTGGCTATCTCATAATAACATGGCTATTGGACAATACTATGCTATAAGTGTTGACATGAGAGACCCATACTACGTTGGAGGAGGCCTCCAGGACAATGGTTTATGGATGACACCGAGTAATAGTAGAGAGTATAGAGGAATATTAAATATGCATAGTACTTGGATTGCAGAGGGTGATGGTTTTCATACTCAAATTGATCCAGAAGATTGGAGAACAGTGTATACAGTTAATCATGTGGGATTTGTTGCAAGACAAAATATTGAAACTAGAGAATATACTTTTATAACTCCTACACCAGAAACTATAACAAATTTTAAAGATTTTGTAAATTTTGAATACGATGAAACAAGAAATAGATACACTATAGATCCTGGTGAACACTGGTTTTTTCGAGAAAGACCTGATCGACCACTTTTACCGCCACAATTTAGATTTAATTGGAGTAGCCCTTTTATTATCTCATCCCATAATTCAAAAAAAGTGTTATTTGGATCTAATCATCTTTTTCAGTCATATGATAGAGGTGATAATTGGAAAATAATTAGTCCAGATCTAACAACTAACGATAAAAGATTAAGAAATACTTCAAATGGCGGGGGACTTACAAATAGTAATACAGGTGGAGAAAATCATTTTACAATTGTAACAATTAGTGATACACCTCTTGAGACTAATGTAATCTGGGTAGGTACAGACGATGGGAATGTTCAAATTACTAAAGACAACGGAATTAGTTGGGAAAATGTAAAATCTAATTTTAAAGATATTCCAAAAAAAATATGGGTAAGTAGAGTTGAAGCATCTAAACATAAAAAAGGAAGAGCTTATGTGTCTTTTGATAATCACAGATATGATGATAATAAACCATATGTGTTTATGACTGATAACTATGGAAAGTCATGGACTAGTATTGGTTCAAACTTACCAATTGATTATTCAGTTTATGTTATTAAAGAGGATCCCATCGATGAAAACTTACTTTTTGTTGGAACTGAAAAGTCAGTTTACTTTACTATAAATAGAGGTAAAACTTGGGAGAAATTAGGTTCTAAACTTCCTAGTGTAGCAATCCACGACCTAGTGATTCATTCTAGAGATGGTGATTTAATTGCAGGAACACATGGAAAAAGTATATGGATTCTAGATGATATAAGTTCTCTTAGAAATCTAATTGAAGATGAAAATCAATTATTACCAACAAGGAAATCAACAAAATGGATTAGGATTAATACCGGAAGAAAACAACCTTTTTTCGAATTTAGAGGAGATAACCCTCCTTATGGTGCAATAATTAATTTTTATAGCAAATCAAATACAAAAGGAAATTTAGAGGTTAGTAATTTATCAAAAACTAATTCTTATTCCATAGAAATAGATATTTCTAAAGGAATAAATAGATTTGTTTGGCCTTTTATACTTGAGAGAAATGAAGATGAATTCTATAATTATAAATCAAAATTTGATAAACTAATAGACTATTTAAAAGATGTAGCAATTGATAAAAAAAATCTTGAGAAATTTAATTTTAAAAATAAAAGTTCATTTAGAGAAATTAATCAATTAAGAAAAACGCTTCTTGATGAGTATGGTATGTACGCTTTAGGTAAAAATATTTTTGGTGAAAAAATTTATAAAGATTTTGTTGTTTCCGAAGGAAAATATAAGATAAAGATAACCACTGAAAATAAAGAAGTTTTTTCTGATGAAATAATCGTTAGAGATGATCCGATAAAATTACTTGATTAGACCTTTAGAAAGTCTAATCAAAAAATCTGCAGTAGCTTTATTTACTTTCATTTGATTATCAAACATCATAAAATGATGAGTATCATCAACAATAACCATTGTTTCCATATAAATATTTTTTTTTCTCAATCTTTGAACCAAGTCTGTACTTTGTCTAAAATCTACATTTCTATCATCATCAGCATGAATTATTAATACTGGAGATTTCCAGGTATCTACATTAGAAACTGGTGATGATTTCCATGCTGTTCTTCTACCAAGACTATAGTCAGAAGGTTTTTCATAAAAATTAGAATTTAAATAACTATACCTTGTTCTATCGTGAACTCCGTGAATATCTACACCTCCAGAAAAAATATCAGAATTTCTTCCAAGAGCCATAGCAGTCAGGTATCCACCATAACTTCCACCATAAACATAAATCCTATCATTATCAACATTAGCATGATTCCTTAACCATAAGCCAGCAGCCTTAATATCTTTATACTCAGATGCTCCTCTAGTCCCTCCATCTACTGGATTATGAAATTCATATCCATACCCTATTCCTAATCTATAATTAACAGAAATAACTACAAATCCCTGATTTGCAAGATATTGATTTAAAGCATATGCATTAGAATAATAAGATGAATAGTGCCATCCTAATAACATTTGTCTAGGAGGTCCACCATGTATGTAAATAATAGCTGGTTTATTATCAACATTGTCATCTTTTTCAAACATAGTTGCGTGAATTGTGATCCCATCTAAAGATCTAAGTTTTACCTGAGTTGGAACTGCCATTTTATCAGACGGAAAATCTTTAGGTACCCTATCTTCTGCAATAATTTTAATATTGTTATCAGTTAATCCCATAATCGTTGGGAGGGGAGGTCTAGAAGATGTAGCACTTATATAAACGACTGAAGAATTATCTCCAGTAATTAAAGGTGTCCATTCTAAACCACTTCCTTGCGTCAGCACTTTCATTTCTGATTTGTCTACCGGGACCATAACAATATGTCTTCTATCTATATCATATATATCATTACCAGTATTAGCAGTAAAAACAATGGATTTTTTATCAGGAGAAAGTTTTATATACTCACACATAAATTCACCTGGTGTAAT
>CAZYIL010000193.1:0-2908 GCA_964646945.1 uncultured Marinoscillum sp.
GAAAATAATAAAATAAATAATATGTAATTATTGTATTTCAAAAAGATTATTTATTTACTAAAATAGAATCATTAATCACCCATAAATCAATTTTTCTTCCTATTTTTATTTTTCTAGGAAATTTTGGATTTTGTTTAAAAATTATTCCAATATCTGCATCTATTTCTCTAATTTTTTCATTTCCATTTTCATCAATATAATTTGTGTAAATAACACCCTCTTTTACATAATTAATTTCACCTATAGATAAACCAGACCCGAGAATTGTAAACTTTCCTTCTTCTAAATCTAATCCAATTAAGTTTGGTGTTTCAAAAATTTGATTTCCCAAACCATTGCCAATATCTAAATCTATTGTTGAACCTTTAGAAACTAAACTTCCAGCTAGTATTATTTTACCATTATTATATTGTTGAATTACGGCGTTAGCTGCTTTATCAGGAACATAATTAATTTGTCCTAATAGTAGATCATATGTCTTAAGAATTAATTGCGCATTTTTTACTGATCCATTAATTAATTCTGGCATTTTTATTTTTGGTGGTTGAATTGAATTTAATGTTAAATAAATTTTTCTTCCTTCTTTAACTCTTAGTCCTTTATTAGGGTTTTGATATATAATTGTAAACGGAGAAAATTTAGTTGTAAAACTTGAATCCGGAATCACTTCATATCTTAGATCTCTTTCTGATAGAATTTTATCTATTTCAGAAATATTTAAACCAATTAAATTCGGAACTGTTATAGATTCACCATGATTTGTAATAAAAGGAAAATAAATATAAAAAGTAAAAATAATTAACAGGATTAATGCTGAAATGATAAGAAATAAATGTTTCAAAATTTTTATCAATGTATTCTATTTTATTTGACTTTCAAAAAACTCTTCTAATGTTATTCCAAAAGCTTTTGCTTGTTGTGGTAATATACTTTCTTTGCTTAAGCCGGGAATTGTATTTACTTCTAAAAAGTAGAAAGTTCCTTCTTTTAGTATAAAATCATATCTAGAAAATCCTTTTAGTTTTAAAACTTCATAAATTTTTTTTGATAAATTTTGTACAATTTTTTTTTCTTCAGAATTAATTTTTGCTGGAGTAATTTCATTTGATTCGCCATTATATTTTGCGTTATAATCAAAAAATTCATTATCTGATATTATTTCTGTTGGTGGTAATGCAATAATTTTATTATTTAAGTTGATAACACCGACTGATATTTCTTTTCCTTTTATTTCTTTTTCGATAATTATTTCATCAGATTCTTTAAAAGCATATTGAATTGATGGTAAAAGGTTTCTAATGTCATAAACTCTTGAAATACCACAACTTGATCCTCCTTTGTTTGGTTTTACAAAAACTGGTAAACTAATCTTATTAATTATTTCATTTTCATTTATTTTATGTTTTTTATTCAAAAAAATTGATTTTGGACTAATTATTCCATGATCTATTAAATAATTTTTACATTTATTTTTATTAAAAGTTAAAGCACATTGAAAATAATCTGAGCTAGTATGATTAATTCCAATTAAATTAAAATATGATTGAATAAGTCCATCTTCACCAGGAGTTCCATGAATAACATTATATACTAAATCAAACTTTACTTTCGGTTTTTTTAAACTGAAATTTTTAATATTTATCGGATGTTGATTTTCTTTATCATCAAGATAATACCATTTTTTTTTAGTTATAATTATTCTATATAAATTATATTTATTTTTATTTAAATTATTATAAACTTCATTTCCACTATTTATGGAAATATCATATTCAGATGAATAACCACCCATTAAAATAGCTATATTTTTTTTTTCCAAAATTTTTTCTAAAATTAAAAGATATTTAATTTGAAAAATTAATATCATTTACTCCTTCTATTTCAGGAACATTATTTTTGATAGATTCTTCAATACCAGATTTTAATGTCATAGGTGATATTGGACATTCTTTGCAATTACCTATAAATTCAATGTTTACAAAATTTTTATTATCTATTGAAATTACTTTTATATCTCCACCATCACTAATTAAATAAGGTCTTATTTCTTCCAATGCATTTTCAACTTTCTCAATAAGACTAATATTGTTCATTAAAATATAATTTTTTTAAATATAATATTATTTTGAATTATTTATTGCAATAATTCTAGCAATATTTTGACATATATCTTTATATATCTTACTTATTCTTGAATCTTTTAAAGATATTGGAAATCCATTATCACTAGTATTCATTATTTTTTCATCAATAGGTATTTCTCCTAATAGATTAAGATCATATTTTTTTGCTATCTCTTTTCCTCCATTTTTGCCAAACAAGTAATATTTTTTACTTGGTAATTCTTTTGGAGTAAAATAAGACATGTTTTCGATTACACCTAAAATTGGAACTTCAGTTTGTTTCTGATTATACATAGAAATAGATTTATTTACATCATTTAATGAAATCTTTTGAGGAGTTGTTATAATAATGGCACCAGAAATTGGAAAATTTTGAGATAATGTAATATGGATATCGCTAGTTCCTGGTGGCATATCAACAAATAAATAATCAAGATCTCCCCATTCAACATCTATGATGAATTGTTTTAGAGCTGAACTTGCCATTGGACCTCTCCAAATAACTGCTTTATTATTTGGAATTAAAAATCCCATTGATAACAATTTAATTCCATATTGTGTTAATGGAACTGGTAATTTTATTCCAGATATAGAAGACGCTATGAATGGAATCAATCAACAAAACACACCTTATGGTTGTGGTTGGTTACTTCAGAAACAAACTAATTTGATTAACCAATTAGCAGGAGGGGGTTCACCAGCTGGAGTAACATGTAATAAAGAGGGTAGAATTTCGTGGTTGGATGAATTAATGACGACTGGAACAGCTCCAGGATTTACACCTC
>CAZYIL010000194.1:0-2903 GCA_964646945.1 uncultured Marinoscillum sp.
CATCTGCGTGGGCTTGAGGTCGCGGTGCGCGATGTTCTCGCTGTGGGCGGTGGTCAGCGCATCGCACAGTTGGATGATGTATTGCTTGATGTCTTCCCACGCGAAGACACCGTTGGTTTGATCCCGCCGCATATCGGCAAGTTCCTGGCCCTCCACAAACTCCATCGTCACAAAGGGGCCTTCACCGGGGAGATTCACGAGGTCGTGGATTCGGATGATGTTGGGATGGCTGAGCTTGCGGCTCTTCTGCACCTCGCGCTTCATGTCGTCCAGCGCGCTTTCGTCCACCGCCATTTCCGGCGGCAAACTTTTTAGGGCAATCTCCTCGTTAAGCTGCTCGTCCACCGCGAGATAAACCACGCCCATCCCGCCGCGCCCGAGTTGCTTGACGATGCGATAGCGTCCGCCACCGCGATATTCGCCCGCACTTGCCGCTTCCTCCTCCGGCACGCTGGCGGCCGCTTGGTTGAGATTGGAGGCGACCTGCGAAAGTTCCGCCCAAGTTTCCATGGGGTCGTACCATGCCAGATCCGTGGGCAAGAGCGACCCCTCGGCCATGAGTTGATTCACCTGTTCGAGCGTGTACGGCCCAAACTCCACGCCATCCCGATTGATGCGAATCTCCATCAGTCGTCCGCAGATTCAGGGGTTTCCGGCTCGGGCGAAGGTGGTGTTGTGCCCGGCAAATCCAATTTTGACCACTGCTCCTCCGCCAGCATTGCCACCTGCGGAATCAATTCCACCACGAATGCCTGTGTGGTGGTTTTGACGCGGGCAAATGTCTGCTTGGAGGTGCTCCCCTGAACCCGCGCCTTGAAGAGGACGCCGTTGGCGCGCGCCTGCACGGTGGCGTGCATCCCCTTGTCCTGCTCGCTGCCCGCCAGTGCCTTGAGCGCATTTGCGAAGCCCGGCGGCACGTCATTCCATAACTTCAGTTTCTCCCATTTTGCCAGTTCCGCCCGGTAATTGGGTGCGACAAAAAAAATGAAATTGGAATTGGGCACATTTAATCTCGACTGGCTTTGCTCCAACAACGCCGCCCAATCGGCCGTGCCGCCCATCAACCCCGTCCGCGTGGTGGCATTCCGATTCAGGGCCTCAACTGCTGTGGAATCCTTGAACGACAGCGACAGCACAAGGTACTTGCCCGATTGACCAATGGAAGGCACCACATCTAGGCGGCTGATTTCCTCCGGAACATCCAGCTTGTCATAAACCCGAAGCGGGACGTCTTGATTGTTCACCTTAACTGTGCGCGCCGGTTCCTGCCACTCGTTGAGCTGTTGGCCGAGAATTTTTTCCAACGCCCCATCCTTCACACCCAGCACCAACAATAGGCTGGGTTTTCCCAATTCCGTGTTCCCATCCCCCGTGCGAAACTTGGTGTTATTGACGGAAAGAAACAAACCCGCCTCGCCCGTCCAGGAATCCAAGAGTGCATCGAGCGGCAACTCCTGTTTCAACGATTCCAGTGCATCCGTCAATGGTTTGGATGGACCCAGCTCATCAAACCACTGGCGCATCGCTTGTGCATTCACCCGGCCATGCATCGCCAACACCGTATCCGGCGGCATCAGGCGCAGGCCGTTCAGCGCCGAGCCATTGTTGTCCAACACCTGCCAAACGCGGCCCGGGGCATTGGTGGGGTGGTGCACCATGGCAGTGTGTCGAAACTGCCCGGCTTTCACGAACACGCTGCTCATCCCGTATGCATCAATCGCACCCACGCCGTCCTTGGATTGCAACGCATCGCGAGCCAGCGCCACCATGCCTTTGGCCTTTGGGGTCTTGGCCGTGCTGCTTGAAAACTGATTCATCCACTGACCGGTTTCCGCAGTGAGTCCGCCACCAGTCACGCCGCGCGTGAAATGATAATCACCGCGCAGATCAAGCTGTGCATTCACCTCATCCACAGGGGCTTTGCGCGACTGCGCTGCCTGGGCGGCATTTTGATATTTCTGGACATGTGGAGGCACCGCGATATTTGAAGGCGCAGCCGATTTCTCCGGAACGATGATTTCCACCAGCACACTGCACAAACTGGCAAGGTCGCCCTGGCCAAAGACAAATTGATATGCCCCCAGTCCGCCCACCGCCAGCAAGATGACCGCCACCAGCCACAAGCGCCGCCCACGCGGGGCCATTTGTTCCGCCTCGCCAGCCGTGACCAATCCCGGCACATCCGCCACGGCCTCCATTGAAACGGTGGCGGTGGCCGGTGCCACCCGTGTGCCGGGCATCAGCAGCCCCTCAATTTGGTTCAACGGCATCCACGCCTGAAAGCCCTCCGCCCAGCCGAGATCCGTGGGCTCCAGCATACCACCGGCCAATTGCGCGTTTACCTGCTCCGCCGTCCATGGACCCAGTTGCTGACCGTCTTTCGAAACCAGATAGGACACAGTCATTCGACTCTAGCAAAAGAACCCTATTCAATCCACACCAATCCACACCCCCATCCCCTACTCCACTTTCATCATAGCTAGCACAATCACCATAACCACGATTATGAGAAAACTGACCACCGCAAGAATCGCGCTAACCTTGTCCATCTCACCCCCATTGGCCGGGGCGGGAGCCGTTGCTGGACCCGGGGAGGGTTGATCCGCTGGCCCAGCCGATGGAACCGCCCCCGCTACGCCCTGTTTCGGGGAGGGCACTGCTACCCCATCTGTTGCCACGGTGGCATAGGGATCCCCCGCTGCTATCGGAGCAGGAGCCGACATAGGTGCCGGGGCAGGAACCGGCGCAGCAGCAGGAACCGGCGCAGCGGCAGGCGCAGGGCCACCTTGGAAGGTAGCGTATGGATCCGCCCCTGGGGCAACGGTCGGCGGCGCTCCTGAACGCGGAGGTCCACTCGGGATCGGTGCAGGTGCAGGTGCAGGTGCAGGCGCAGGTGCAGGTGC
>CAZYIL010000195.1:0-2899 GCA_964646945.1 uncultured Marinoscillum sp.
TCTTTTTTGGTTTCTTCTTTGGTTTCTTCTTTTTCAATTTTTTCTTTTGCTTTTATTGCTTTTTCTTCAGCTCTTCTTTTGCTAGCATTTCTTTCTTGTTCTATTCTTTTTCTTTTATCCTCTTCATTCTTTTTTTCTATAGCATCTATTTTTTCCTGAACTTTCTTTTCTTTTTCTTTTATCCAGGTATTATATTTTTTGTCAGCTTCTTCTTGAGTAATTGCTTTTTTTATAACTCCAATTTGGAGATGTTTTTTCAATAATATTCCTTTATAAGATAGAATGGCTCTAACTGTTTCTGTTGGTATCGCTCCATTTGCTAACCATCCTAAGGCCTTTTCTTCATCAATTTTAATGATTGCTGGGTTAGTGTTAGGATTGTAATTTCCAATTTTTTCTATAAATTTACCATTCCTAGGAGATCTTGAATCTGCAATGACAATATCAAAAAGTGATAATTTTTTTCTTCCTCTTCTTAATAATCTAATTTTTACTGACATAGTTTCTGTTTTTACGGATCTCGTCCATTAACATTATAAAATTTAAGCATGCAAATATAATGAGTATTATTAATTTTCCTAATAGTGCTATATTTATTTAATGATTTTACTATTTAGTTGTATAAACGGTTATACGATTTTTATTTTATAAATAATATAAATAAATTGTATTTAAATTATAGTTATGAATAATTTTTCTTATTTATCAAATTCTGACCCTAAGTATATAGAAGATATGTACAAAAAATATATATCTAATCCCAACGATGTAGATTTTTCTTGGCAAAAATTTTTTGAAGGATTTGATTTTTCTAACAATTTTTCTTCCATTGGGTCTTCTTCAAAATCTTTATTATCAGATGAAGAAACATCAGTAAATAATTTGATTAATGCATATAGAATATTTGGACATCTTAATTCAGATACGAATCCTGTACGAATCAGAAGAGATCATAATGTAAAGTTTGATTTGGAATCTTTTAATTTAAATAGTTCTCATTTAGATAATAAATTCAATGTTGGTTATGAAATTGGTCTAGAAAACGCTCAATTAAAAGATATAATTTCAAAACTAGAAACAATTTACTTAGGGTCAATTGGTTTTGAATATATGCATATTAGAGATACTGATGAAGTTAATTGGTTAAAATCTTGGATAGAATCTAAATGGCCATCTTTAAATTTTTCTTCTGCTCAGAAAATTAAAATTTTATCTAAACTTAATGAGGCATTGGTTTTTGAAAATTTTCTTCATACAAAATATATAGGTCAAAAAAGATTTTCTTTGGAAGGAGGAGAAAATACAATTACTTTTTTAAGTGAATTCATTGAATTGGCAGCACAGGAAGATGTAAATGAGGTTGTAATAGGAATGGCACATAGAGGGCGTTTAAATGTTTTAACTAGTATTTTAGGGAAAACTTATGATGAAATATTTAATGAATTCGAGGGAAACATGGAGCCTGATTTAACTATGGGTGATGGTGATGTTAAGTATCATTTAGGTTATTCAAGTTTAAGAAAATATGACAGTAATAAAAGTATCTATATCAAATTAATTCCTAACCCTTCTCATTTAGAATCTGTTAATCCTGTTGTTCAGGGATATGTTAGAGCACAGATTGATGATGAATATGGTAAAGATTTTAGTAAAGCTGTTCCAGTTTTAATCCATGGTGATGCTGCTATAGCTGGGCAAGGTTTGGTATATGAGATTGTTCAAATGTCAAAATTGAAGGGTTATAGATCTGGAGGTACAATACATTTTGTCATAAATAATCAAATTGGTTTTACTACTGATTATGATGATGCTAGATCTAGCATTTATTGTACTGATATTGCAAAGATAATTGATTCTCCGGTTCTTCATATTAATGGAGATGACGCTGAAGCAGTTTGTTTTGCTTCAAAATTAGCTTTAGCATATAGACAGAATTTTAATAAGGATATTTTTATAGATATGTTATGTTATAGAAGACATGGGCATAATGAAGCTGATGAACCGAAGTTCACGCAACCTTCACTTTACAATTTAATATCAAAACACCCCAATCCAAGAGATGTGTTTTTTAATAAATTGAAAAAACAAAAAGATCTTACTGAAGATTATGGTAAAAAATTACAAGATGATTTTAAGAACATGTTACAGGAGCGGTTAAATGAAGTAAGGCAAAAACCTTTACCTTATATTCCTCAAAAACATGATGAAGAATGGAACCATTTAAAAAAATCTACTCCTAAAGATTTCGCAGAATCACCTAATACTTCTTTGAAATTAAATAGCATAAATAATATTGCTAAATCCTTAACTAATATTCCCTCAGGATTCAAACCACTTAAACAAATTTCCAAGCTAATAAGTGAAAGAAAAAAGAACTTTTTTGATAAAAAAATGCTTAATTGGTCAGATGCAGAACTTTTGGCATACAGTTCTTTATTAATTGAAAAAAAGATTGTAAGAATTTCTGGTCAGGATGTTATCAGAGGTACTTTTTCTCATAGACATGCTTATTTTTTTGATTCTGATTCTAATAAAAAATATTGCCCACTTGATAATTTAAATAAAAATCAAAATTCATTATCTATTTATAACTCTTTATTATCTGAATTTGCTGTACTAGGTTTTGAATATGGATATGCAATGGCTACTCCAAATGCATTAGTAATATGGGAAGCTCAATTTGGTGATTTCGCAAACGGAGCTCAAGTGATTATTGATCAATATATTTCATCTGCAGAAACAAAATGGGAAAAAATGAATGGATTAGTTATTCTTTTACCTCATGGATATGAAGGACAAGGACCTGAACATTCAAGTGCAAGACCTGAAAGGATACTTAGTTTGTGTTCGGATTATAACATCATAGTATCTAATCTTACTACACCTGCAAATTTTTTTC
>CAZYIL010000196.1:0-2891 GCA_964646945.1 uncultured Marinoscillum sp.
TATGTTTCCCGGGTGTATGGAGTGCAGTTTCTCGTGCTTTTTTCAGCATCGAAATTGAAAGCCCAAATCTTCGCATTTCAACAAGTGCATTTATCCAAACCAAATCAAACTTACAAAGTTTTCGCCACCCTTTTTCTGATTCACCTTCCCTATTATCTGGAATTAAACCTTCCTTTGCCCAATGATTCACCAGCCTATAAGAAAGGCCCGTGTCTTTAACAGACAGGTTTTTCTGGGCTAAATTTTGCTTAATATCCTCTAGGGGTTTATTTGTTCCGGATAAGTAATCGCCCAAGAGAATATCCCAAGATTCCTCTCTATAAACTTTAACAAACTCTTCATCTGAAACCATAAGCTATAATTTGTAAGATAATGTTCAACTCGCTCATTGAATAAATTATACATTAATGTATAGTTTTTGGGGAATAATCGCTTAAAAAGTTACGCCCAAATTATTAATGTCTTTATAATTCAGTTGTTTGAGATGATTAAATCCGTTATTCTTTATTGATATATATATCATATTAGGCGCAAAAAATTGAATTGTGTAGAGTTATTCGCAGGTGCAGGAGGTTTAGCGTTAGGGCTCGAATGGGCCGGAATGGAGACACTATTAGCTAACGAAGTCCACCCGGACCCTTGCAAAACAATAAGCAGAAATTTTCGAGAGTTACCAGTTATCTGCGCAAACATCAGAGAGAAAACTGGCAAAGACCTATTAAAAGAAGCTGGCTTGCCCTCAAATAAACATATAAATGTTGTTGCGGGTGGCCCTCCATGCCAGGGATTCTCCAATGCGGGATTGAAAGAACAAGATGACCCTCGTAACACCCTGATTGGTGATTATCTTAGAATTGTCCATGAGCTAAAACCCGACTTTTTTATCTTAGAAAATGTAGTTGGACTAACCACCCTGCACAAAAGCAAGCTATTTAACAGAGTTTTGGAATCCTTAGATGCCCTAGGTTATTTGTTTCACTGGAAAATACTTTTTGCTGCAGATTATGGGGTGCCACAAATGAGAAAAAGGCTAATCATTCTGGGAGCGAAATCAGGAACACTGCCGCGCTTTCCAGAACCAACTCACTCCAATCCTAGGGGTGGCCAATTTAACTTGTTAGGTAACACCAAAAATTATGTTACATGTGGTGAGGCAATTAGTGATTTGCCTCTTATACAACAAGGTGAGGTCGCGAATGAATATGACAACGAGCCCACTACAGAATTTCAAAAAATGATGCGTAAAGGCTCAAAGGTGCTTTATAACCATGTTGCAAGCAAACATAGACAGGAAACTATGGATTACTATGGACTTGTTCCACTTGGAGGAACGTGGTTAGACATACCAGAGGAAAAGAGGAAAAAGAAACAGGGAATGCAAAGATGGCCGTTAGACGGACTCTCTAGAACAATAACCACTGAGCCAACAGATTTTCTCCACCCTACGCTGGATAGAATCCCGACAATACGTGAACTAGCAAGAATACAGACTTTTCCTGACTGGTATGAGTTTTTAGGACAGCGCACTACTGGAAATAAAATGAGAAGGCTTGGCTATTGTGCGCAAAGCCAACAAGTAGGAAATGCCGTGCCCCCTCTTCTTGGAAAAGCAATCGGAAATGCAATAATTACTATTTAGTAGAACAAAGCATCTCTAAAAATTTACTTAGAGGGTAGAATGCTTGACTTCGGTTATCACCAAAGTGATTTTCATCAGTGCCCAACCCTCTGGCTGCGGAAGAAGTCACATATGCACCATCCAGAAGTGCAGCATCCACGCACAATAGGTTTCTCGGCCCTTCACGATTAGCAAAATCAGGCTGCTCTTCTGCTAGGTCAGTGCAAGCGGCGACATACTTTGCCCGGGATAAAAACTTCTTATGAGTAGCACTCAGATTATGTAAATTATTTACAGCACAAATCCTCAAAAGATTCCAGAAAGGCACATTATGAAACCGGTCTTTTAGCGTAGACTTTATTGACAGCATGTAAAAATCCCTTTCCTCATCTTGGGGAGCAAAGACAATTAGGTCACTGTCAATTGTTGTCTTGTAAGTCGTTCCCCCAAGTACGCAGTCAATCTCAAATAAGTTTCTTTGTAGATAAGGACAAACATCTTCCATATCCTTACGAAAGGGCCAAATGGCGAAAACCGAGTTATTTTCCTTTAAATAATGAGCAATCGATAAGCCTATAAATCGCTCAAACATCTTTCCAGTATTTGACTTCAGAAATTGACTAATTCTTTGTCTATATTGGTCTGAGTCTCTATTTCCAATTTTTTGAAATGCATAATCCTCTGCCAGGGCTCTCAGTTGGTCTCTTGAACGACCCATTGCAAAATCTAGCTTGTCTATTGCATCAGTTTTATTTTGCTGAAAGTGATTTATAAAGTGAGGCCACCATAAATCCCTAACTCTTGATAATACAGATTCCCTTACAGGGTCTGAACCAAGCATACTATTCAGATACAGTTGGTTTACTTCGTGAGCGTTCATTTTTTTAAACTTCCATGTTTTGGCAAAGAAACAATAAGTCTGCAGGTGACATATCCAATGCCCGACTTATTAAATAAATCTGTTTCATTGAAGGGTTGAAACGTCCGTTTTCAATCCTGCTCAAAGTTTCTTGTGCAAGCTGCCTCTTACTCTCAGAGTTAAATTCCAACTGGTGGACTTTCTCGATAATTTGTTCTTGAGTGAAATTTTGGAACTCTCTTTGCTTTTTTATAGCTAGACCTAACTTCGTTAGGTAGAAACCAAATTCGCTCATACCGGCAAGCCTTTTTTATTTAGGCACTCACATTATCAGTTCGCCTCTCCGTTATTAATGACATATATATCAATACAAAATAAGAAATATAATTGTATTTTATTGTTTTTATTGAATAT
>CAZYIL010000197.1:0-2880 GCA_964646945.1 uncultured Marinoscillum sp.
AATTTTATAAGAAGGAATTTTAGGAACAAAAATTTCACCTCCCCATGCGGTATTTAAAGTATTAATAACCATTTTCACACCATCTAATAATGAGATATTAAATCTTGTCATTTTTGGATGAGTTATAGGTAATATGCCATCTTTTCTTTTTTTTAGAAAAAAAGGTATTACAGATCCATTAGATCCCATTACATTTCCATATCTAACTACAGATATTTTTATATCTTTTGTGCCTTTGATATTATTGGCAGCAATAAATAATTTATCAGATGTAAGTTTTGTTGATCCATAAAGATTGATTGGAGCACAAGCTTTATCAGTTGAAAGAGCAACAACTTTACTTACATCAGATGATTCTAAAGCAGCCTTAATTACATTTTCAGCACCACCAATATTAGTTTTAACACACTCATCAGGATTATATTCTGCAATATGAACGTGTTTCATTGCAGCAGCATGAATAATATAATTAACATCTATAAAAGCTCTTTTTAATCTATTAAAGTCACGTACATCTCCAATAAAATATCTCATCATTGGATAAACCGAAACTGGAAATTCTTGAGACATTTTAAATTGTTTTTGCTCATCTCGAGAATATATTATAATTCTTCTTACATTAGAAAAATTTTCTAAAATGTATTTAGTAAGTGCCTTTCCTAAGGAACCTGTACCTCCTGTTATTAATACTGATTTATCTTTAAATAAATTTTTATTCATAAATTATGTTTCTAAATTTTATTTTGTTTTACCTGATCATTTATCCAATTGTAAGTTAATTTCATTCCGTCTACTAATTTTTGAGAAACTACCCATCCTATTTTTTCTTTATATAATCTATTATCAGAATTTCTACCTCGAACACCAATAGGACATTTAAATCCATATTTTTTTAAAAATTCTTTTCCAAAAATATTTTTATAAGAAATATTCTTTTTAGAAATTTCTATAGCCATTTCTGCTAATTGATTTATAGTGACCATCTCCTCGGATCCTATATTTACTGGACCATAAAAATCAGAATCCATCAATCTTAAAACAGCCTCTACACATTCATCAACATAAAGAAAGCTTCTTGTCTGTAAGCCATCTCCCCATACATCAAAAAAATCTCCTTCAGTTGTTTCAGCTACTTTTCTAATCATTGCAGCTGGAGCCTTTTCTTTACCACCACTCCAAGTGCCTTGTGGACCAAAAATATTATGAAATCTAGCAATTCTAATATTTAAATTATGATTTCTATTAAAAGCAAGAAATAATCTCTCACTAAATAGTTTTTCCCATCCATATTCAGAATCTGGATTAGCGGGATAAGCAGATGATTCAAGACAATTAGGATTATTTGGATCCAATTGATTATGTTCTGGATACATACATGCAGATGATGAATAAAAAATTTTTTTTACTTTATTTTTTATACATTCTTTAGCAACATTTAGGTTAATCATTGCTGAATTATACATAACATTTGCATCATTTTCACCCGTAAAAATATATTCAGCTCCTCCCATATCAGCAGCTAACTGATAAACCTCATCACAAGAATCAGAAATAACACTTTCAACAGATTTTGGATTTGTTAAATCGCATTTAATAAAATGATGACATATTTCATCATTTTTAAAATACTCATGATCTTTTATATCAGAAACAGTAACATTGTTTCCTAATGATTTTAACTTTTTTGCGAGGTGACCCCCTATAAAACCACCGCCGCCTAATACAACTACATTTTTTTTCATAATCTTTTATTAATAAAATTTAAGTACAACAAAATCATTTTTTAATTTTTAAAGTAAATAGACTTGATATTAAAATTATTGGTTTCCATATATTTGAATTCAAATCTAGAACTTGATGTCTCGATGTTTTGGGAGATAATAGCTTTCCAGAAATTGAAGAATTTATAATACTTTCTTTCGATATTCTATTGTCAACATGAGACCTTATATTTTTATTTAAATATGAAATACAAGTTACAGGAATAGTTCTGTAACCAAGTTCTTTTAACGCCCAATATCTATGATGACCATCTACAATCACATTAGTTTTGTGACAAATAATAATCGAAGATATGATAATTTCATATTCTAATGATTTTAAATAATCAACAAAAGCATTTTTCCTATCAAGAATTACCTTTTCATGAGCTTTAATAAGATTAATATCAATAAGTTTTACTTCTTTTATAATTTTAGAATCTATATCTATCGAAAACATTTATATATTTTAATATTTAATTAATAAAACATTTAGAATTCTATTCATTAGAAAATATTTTTAGTATTGGAAACTTGTTAATTTCTTTATTTAAATAAACTGTAACTTTTCTATTAATCTTTTTTTCTATCTTGAAAGCTATTTTATTCAAATATTTTGAATTAATTGCTTTACCATTTATTATAACTTCAATATTTCCACTATCAATTCCTTTCGCATAATCACCAACAATTATTATTTCGTTTACAGTACCAATTTTTTCAATAATACTATTAATAAGCTCTTCTAGACCAAGATGATTTCTTACAATCTTTTGTAATGTTGAGAATAAAGGATGTTGACTATTAGCAGAATAATTGATTTTATTAGCATCTTTTGTTTTTATTAAATATCCTGCTTTATATAAATTGTTTAATTCTTTTCTAATAGAGTTTGTAGAATCATTGAATTCATTTGCTAGTCCTCGTAAATGAGTATTATTAGCAAGATTTATAAAAAATCTTGAAAGTAATTTAATTCTTGTTTTAGAAGATATAAGCGATTCTAACATAATATACAAAAATAAGTGTAACAAAGTTACTCATTTTGAGTAATAAAGTTACTCATTTATTTATTAAATATAAAATATTGAGGTCCCGAGCGGATTCGAACCGCTGTAGG
>CAZYIL010000198.1:0-2867 GCA_964646945.1 uncultured Marinoscillum sp.
CAGCAGGACGAGCGATAATTCAACAGAAAAAAGCCTTTATCTTTATAGATGGACGCTACACTTTTCAGGCACATAAACAGGTTGACGCTCAGTATTACAATATTGAACATCTGAAAGATTATTGGAAATATTTGGAAAACAATATTGAAATTAATTCCAGCATAGGCATTGATGCTACGCTTCATTCAAATTCTGAAATAAAAAAAACAGAAGAATTGGTAAAGAAAAAAAAATCATTTGTGAAATATCTGGAAAAAAATCCAATTGATGATTTATGGAGTGATCAACCCCCATACCCCCAGACCCAAGTCTTTATTCATGAAGAGAAATATGCTGGAAAATCTTCTATTGATAAATTACATAATTTACAATCAATCTTAAAATCATCATCCATAAATTATTATATACTGACTTCTTTAGATTCTATTGCGTGGCTATTGAATATTCGAGGCAATGACATCTTGCACATTCCGTTAATTCTATCTTTCGCTATTATTCCTCGAAGTGGTAAAATTGAATTTTTTGTTGATGATAGCAAGATTGTAAATATTAAAAAAAAGCTGCAAGGTATTATTAATTTTCATTCTTTTAACGATATCGAAGATTATTTAATAACAATTAAGAATAGTGTTATTGGTATGGATGAGGATAGAACTGCATATAATTTTCATAAAATATGCAACGATAACAATATCTCCATAAAATACTTACCAGACCCATGTGTTTATCCAAAAGCACAAAAAAACCCTATTGAGTTGTCAGGCGCAAGAAATGCCAATATTCGAGATGGATTAAGCATTACTAAATTTCTTTATTGGTTAAAGAATGAAATAAATATTGATAACATAGATGAAATTAAGGCAGCAGATTATTTATATGACCTGAGAAAAAAAAATGATCTATTTTATTCACTCTCATTCAACACTATTTCTGCAATTGATGAACATGCAGCCTTGCCGCATTATAGAGTCACTCATGAAACTAATTCGCCTTTTAGAAAAAACAGCATTTACCTTGTTGATTCTGGAGCCCAATATCTTGACGGTACAACGGACATCACACGAACCATTATTATGGGAGAGCCCACTGAAGAACAAAAAGATCGCTTTACCAGGGTATTAAAAGGTCATATTGCCATTGCTTCGGCTACTTTTGAAGTCAAGACTAAGGGTTCAACACTCGACCCTTTGGCTAGAAAAAGTCTGCAAGATATTGGTTGTGATTATGATCATGGAACAGGACATGGTATTGGAAGTTTTTTAAGTGTTCATGAAGGACCGCAGCGCATTGCAAAATCTCAAGGTTTAAGCGATGGCGAAATAAGAGAAGGAATGATTTTGTCCAATGAACCAGGTTTCTACAAAAAGAAAGAGTATGGCATTCGTACTGAAAATTTAATTATAGCGTACAAAAAATCTGATAACACACTTGGATTTGAAACTATCTCTTGGGCTCCCATTGACATAGATTTAATCGATATCAACATTTTATCTTCAAATGAAATTATCTGGTTGAACAGTTATCATCAAAAAGTTTATGAAAAACTTAGAGATAAACTAGATATAGAAGAGAAAAAATGGTTGAGAAAAGTGACTCGTCCACTGGTTAGCAAAGGGGTAAAAGTTAAATATTAAATTTATATAATTCCTGCTTTGCGAAAATACCAAAGTTTGTATGTTAATCTTTTTTCATTGATAATTTTAACTACTTATTGAGCTTATTAGTCAGCTTTTTTATCATTTTTCAAACTTTCCTTATATAGGTGATGTCCTAGCGCAACTTTCCAATCTTGTCCGTATTCAGCTCTGAAGTATTTAACGAGGCCAGGATTAACATTGTCAAAATTGTCGAATTCACCGATATTAAAAGTTTTATTGAGTATTTTAGTAATCGATTCAAAAAACATATTAAATTTTTCCTTTCATATTTCATATGTAGAGTTTTTAATATGTAAATAAAGCATCAAAAACGAATTTATAATATGCAAAAAACACATATTAAATATATGAAGTCAAAAAAAAATTTTTAAAAAATTTCATAAATAAAATTTTTCTTAAATCACTTTTTTTGTTCATCAAAATCAACGATTATAAAAATAGCAATCTTTCATTTGTTAAAAAAGCATAAATATTTAGATTTTATAGATAAATGTACTTAATAATGTTAAATTGCGTCTATCATTATTATGGATAAACACAAAAATATTACATTGTCGGAGTTAATCGTGATTTTTTTTATAATTATTTTACTCTTTTCTACTATATTTGTGACTTATCTTGATTTTACGAAAGATGCCAAGATTAAGACAACTAAGAAAAACCATTTAACAATTATTGCAATTGCCCAAAGTGAAAAAGTAAATTGCTTAAAAGGACTAAAAGAATGGGTATGGAATGATATTGTTACTATAACCTGTGGTTCAATTTTTATTGATGATCAAAGTGATAAATTTTTCAATGATATAATCCAGCTAAAAAACCCTTATGATAAAAAAAATGCCGTTTTTAACGTTTCAACAATACCTAATACATTAAGTCCGGGTATAAATTACATTATGCTAAATAAGAATAAAAATACATTAAAAATCACTACTTTGCTAGAATATGATGGCAAGCTTCTTGAAACGATAACAGAATTTTAATAAATTTTAGAAAAAATTAATGATCATAATACTAACGCAATGTTTTCCTAGTCGATTAGGGGGAATAGAAAGTTTAGTTAGCAACCTAGCATTAGGCCTGGGAAAAAAAGGAAAAGTTATTGTTTTTGCTGATCGTTACCATCTTTTTTATGACGCTATATATGATAACCAATACAAGGATCAAATAATTGTGAGAAGGACAGGCGGATTGAAATTTTTTCGTCGC
>CAZYIL010000199.1:0-2833 GCA_964646945.1 uncultured Marinoscillum sp.
AGTGATAACCTCTAGTGACTCTGGTGATGTTTTAGTGCCATAGATCTGATCAATTGCCGAATTCAACAAAAATATATCCCTGATAGCCACTGCGGAGGAATCGTCACTGCCTGAGACTTTAATGGTTAAATTGGCTTTATTCGCCCAGCCATTTTTAATTGATTTGATAATCGCGAATTGGAGCTTTGTTAAATATGTTATCTCGATAAGTGCTTTAGCAATCTGCTCTTCCCTTTTTCCAGCTTTATGCATTTTTTTCTTTGCTATCGTAATTTCTTTGATGCAGTTTCGAAGCTTTCCAAGGTTCGGTCCTTCTCCTTTTTTTAATTCACTGTTTGAAATCCTTATAACTTTAATTCCACATTGTTTTAATTCATCGTCACGCTGCATGTCAGCTTTCTCTTGAAGATGATGATCACCATCTAGTTCTATATTGATGGGCTCCTTCATAAGCGGGTGAACAAATAGATAATCTAATCGTCCGATTCGTTTTGTGTCTTTATCACTTGATTCCATCACCAAGCTAATATCTGCTTGAGGTATAAGCCAATGAGATATTTTTTTATTGTATTCTTTGGTTAGAAATGTTGTCAAAAAACTCTCTTCTCTATGACTATCAAATAGATTATCTTCAGATCCTTCTACGTAAGAGAAATCTTCATCTAATTTAAAATCACTTCTTTTGGTAATCTCTTCTACAACTGCTGAATAAATTCCATCTCTCGAGATCTCACTATTTATCTCAATCCCATCCTCGTCCAGCATCTCTATAAGATTGTATTTCTCCTTTATGTGTTCCTCTAGGCCTTCTGTGCAATAGGGTGTGGCTCCCCTTTGGAAAATTTTTGACAAAATAGATCCAACAAGTATTGAATCATTGGTAAATTTTTTTTCTCTGATGTCGTTTGTAAGAAAGTATGTTTGGCTTAATAGAGATTTTAGCTTTTGTATTTCTTTATATTCTGTATGTGAAAAAAAACTGGGTGTTGATCCAATAGAAATATATTCTGAAATCCAACCCCTTCTTGGAGACCTCTCGCTCCATGCAACAGATCTATCTCGTTTATGATGTAAAATTACTTTATCCTTTTCTATTTAAATTATTATTTAAATCTAGCGTATTAATCTTTATTTTTAAACTCAATATATTTGATTCTAGACGGCTCAACCATTTCAACTATACCTTTGACACCTCTAGCCAATAGCCACCATGCAAACAACGGCCCAAACACAAAAGCATAAGTCAATCTTGATACTAGCTTAATACCGGCTTCTCCAAGAACTTTTTCAAAAACCATTTCTAACTGTGAACGATCAATTTTTTTTCTTAAATAAGCTATAACAAATGGCCACAGAGCTGCTGCAGTTCCCATAATAACCCCACCAATCACAACCTCGTATTGATTAATAGGCTCAATCTCTTCGATCAATTTTTCATAGTTTTCTTTAGTGATATTGTCTAAATCTTCATTAAGAACACCGCTACCGAAAACCCTAGGGTCATCCTTATATAGACTAGCCGCCTCATCAGTGGTCATGATGGGTGTATCTGGGTATTTGCTCAGTGCCTCCTCTATGATGGATGTATTATCTATCGATGCAGCTTTTAAAGAGACCTCGAGATGCTCGCCAGTTGCCTCATTGATAAATATGATGTCTGAACCTGGGAAAGATTCATCGGTGTGCATAACAGTTGACCATTGATCTCCATCAAGGTTTTCCTGTTCAGTAACCATAATTTCAAACATTTTTCCTTTTATGGTATTAATTGCTCCTTCCATTTGTTCGGGAGAGTAATCCTGAAAACGCCCAGCAATTTCTTCTATTGATGTGTCTTCATTAAACTGGGATGACCATCTCAGGCGGATAGCTTTAATAAAATTCTCACCCAAAGGACCTTCTAACTTTTCATATTGCCCGCTAATAAGATAAGCCATAGCCATGGTTGAAAAAACCTCGCCGTTAATCAAACGCTGATCAACAGGGAAATCTCCTTTGAGATATACGACTAAACGTTTGCCCACTAACTTAATATTTGAAGGGCTGAGAATATGCTTTAATAGCTCATATTGATGCTTGAATAATTCGTGTGTTACTTTTGAGATATCCTTAGCACCAAAGGAACCAAATTCCTTATTTTTCTTAATATTTGAAAACCCAAACCAAAACGCCACACCAAGTAAATCAGTGACTAGTATTTCTGCAAATATTAATGGATTAATAGGACCAGAAATTAATGAAAACATCGAAAATGCTGCACCTAAGGCTGCTTTGACTCCCCATAATATTGTTGCAAGTGTTGCAGCTATGGCACCAAAGTACTGCCATACATCAGATATTTTGGTGAATCTTATTCCTAGGTGTTGTGCTATTTGATATGCCATCCAAGCTTCCATGCCCATAGAAACAATAACCCCTATACCCATTTTACCTGGGAGGCCAGCAAGAACTGCATTAATAATTGCAACCTGTGTAATGACAGAGTATATCTCTGGCTTAAGACTAGCTGTATTGGAATTAAAAACCGACTTAAACGGCTCTAAAACAAAATCTCTAAGTCTTATGTTTTCAAAGAGTGCACTTACTTTTAAAAAATTCTTTTCTAACCATGCTCTAGATTCGTTTAGAAGGTCTGTATTTCTATATCTATCAATTCCCTCTTCTAAAATTTTTTTAAGATCATCGAGCATTGCTTAAGACTAACAAATCCTATCAGATGAGCCCATCACCTTATTCCTAAATTCTGACTCGCACTGACCACGTAGCGAAGAGCCGTATCGGATGTAAGAGCATTAAAGGGATAACAGGTAATGATGAGCAGCACCTCTTTGGT
>CAZYIL010000200.1:0-2806 GCA_964646945.1 uncultured Marinoscillum sp.
TTCGCCAGACTACGGATCTGGAGGTTAGGAGTTCGACTCTTCTCGGGCGCGCCAGTAAACGTGGGAAAAAGTTCCAATGATACAAATTACAAAAATCTATTTGTATCACTTCTATTTCACTTTTTTTTAAAATTTTTTTTTAAAAAATTAATTTAAAAATCCTTTTAGAATCCTAATGTCTTCCAAGTCTTTTGGGTTTAACTTATTTTTATTTCTATTTTGCTTTAATTGTAAAAGTAAATTTGGGTTTAAAAACTTATATCCCATATAGAAAAAATAATTCTTTGGATTGAAAACAATCTCATTAATTTTAATGTTAAGGAATTTTATTTGAGAATTATGAGAAGAAATCATACTTGGTAAAATATAATCCTCAGAATGAAATGCATCAAGATCTTTAGGGTTTCTTAATCCTAGTGCTGCCATTACTGTGCTTCCAGAAAAAACAAATTGTGAGTAATCTACATTCATTATATTTAAATTTTCTAGAGCTTTCTCGAAATTATCAAAAAAATGACCTTTTCTTTTTTGTGAAAAAAATTGAGTATTTGGATGAAAAAATATTTTGGAATAATTTATAGTTTCAAACTGATTATCTGATGAATGAATGCTGTGAAAATGTATATTATACAAGCTTCTTATTTCTTCTTTTATTTTTTTTAATTGTTTGGTTGTTCCGTATTCTTCTTTATTTGGACTAAATAAAATTACATCTATAATTCCGCTAGTATTATTGAAGCAGTTTTTTGCTTTCCACATTGCGCCTTTATATTTGTTTTCTAAATTTCCGATCCATTCGGTTCCTCTATATAATGTTCTACAAATATTAAAGCCATTTATCAGGCTACCAATTTTAAATGATTTTCGAATTATGATTTCTCCATATTTTTCTATTATTGAAAGAGATTTTTCGTCAAATTTTTTATCTCTTACTGGAAATAATGTAAAAATTCTTAGATGTTGATTATATTTTATATAATTTGATATTAAATAATCAATTAAGTTAGCATTCTTTAAATTGAATCCATTTATGAATCTATTAAATGTAATAGAAGGGCTATTGACTCTAAATTTAGATACATTGATTTTTTTATCTAATACTATAGAGGCCCCTAGTCTGTGACTTCCATCTATTATGTTATTATTAGAGTCTATTGGAATTACACTTTTCTCTTTATCAAAACCATTTTTTTTAATTGATAAGATGGTTTTTTTAAATTCATTTTCATAATCAAAAAAATTTTTTTTAAAAGAATCGTTTGCTTTAAAATTATTCCATTTTCTTAAGTGTATATAATAAAATAATCTATTAAATTTAGTTGGTGTAATATTCAGAAAATATTCACAATAAATAATCTTTACTACTACATCAATACGGTTATGAGAAAGAAAGTTTTTTGCGTCAACATTTTCCATTTTTTTGTCAAAATTTACAAAATATTTTTTAAAATATTGATTTAGTTTTTTCGAAGTGTCTTTCATATTTTTTTATGTATATGAACTATTAATAAACATAATATTAATAAAATTTAATTAAATTATCATAGTTTTTTTTCTTTTTATTAATCTAAAAAAAGATTTATCACATTTATTATAAATATTATCTAGCTTTTCTTTTGTTGAGATTTCGTATTCACTTGTTTATATCTTCCTGGATTAGGATTATTTTGACTATTTATTCTTATTAATTCTTTTCTTGAGTTATTATTAATTTTAGAAATAATGCTAATTCTGAATTTATCATGAATTATTTTCTCTACAAATTTTTTATCTTCAATACAATAGCTATCACTAATTTGTTGATTATTACCTAATTCAATATATTTTTTTGTAGATCGTAGAAAAATATAATATTCTTTGATTATAGGAGCATATACTTCACTCAAAGCTTTTTCATTTTTTTTAAACATATCATGAAAAAAATTAGTTCCAGTTTTCTTTTGGATAAATTTAATATTAGTTTCATAAATAAATTGAATTATTTTTTAATTTTCTTTTAAATATTTTTCAAAAAAAGGTTTAATTAAAACTTTGAATCTTCCTTTAAAATGAAAAATACAAATATTTTTATCAAATTGATTAATATTTTTAATGCTAAAATTATATTTATTACCCAAAACTAATATTTTATGTTTTTGTAAATTAAAAATCTTATTTTGAGCAACTTGATCTCCATACCAATATTTAAATCTTTCAGGTAAACTTTTATATATTTCTAATAGTTCTTTAATAGCCAATAAATTATTTACTGCAAGAAAGCCCCCATTAAATGGCATTACCTCAAATGCTGTTTTGTTGGTAAATTCTGGATAATGAATATTATTAAATCTATCATTTATATAAAAATTATTAGTTCGTTTAGTAAATATTAAGTCATTTTTTGATAACTGACTCTCTAGATCATTTAAATTACAATTTACCAACATATCAGAGTCTAGAAAAATAGTTGCCCCAAAATTTTCCACAGTCTTAATTTGAGACTCTAGCCTATTGATCATAAATGTAGAGGTCTTAAATTCATGATCTACTTTAAAATCTACATTTTGTAGTTTGTCATCTTCTTCATTGGATATTTGAATAATTTTATCAATTTTATTATATTTCTTAATTGATTTAATAAGTAAATTTGCACAATAATGACTTTCTTTACCTATGCTAACAAATGCTATATTTTTCATATTTTTAAATTTTAATTATCATTAAAAGTAGTTTTTATCTAAATTTTTGTTGTAAATCTGTAACACTGCAAAATCATTTTTTTTAACTTAATAAATGATTTTTCCCGTAATTCCATATATGTAATGAA
>CAZYIL010000201.1:0-2805 GCA_964646945.1 uncultured Marinoscillum sp.
GTGGAAAACTGTATGGAAAAAAGATGGAAATACATCAATAGGTGAACAAATATTTAAACAAGAAATAATTAATTTGAATGATGAGTATCTTCACAAAAATTTTAGATTTAGATTTCAAAATTTTGGTAAGTTAAATGGTCCATTTGATAGTTGGATAATTGATTATATCTACTTAAACAGTGATAGAAAATCAAATGATACAATTTATAATGATAGATCATTAACCTACAAACCAAAAAATTATTTTAAAAATTTTACTTCTATACCAATAGAACAATTTGAAAATGATCCGGATTTTTTCTTGGATACAATTCATGTTGGTTTAAATAATTTTAATAATCAAATACAACCTTTAGAGTATAATTGCATTGTATATGATTTAATTGAAAAAACACCAATTGATACAATTAGTTGGAAAGAAGCATTAGACCCTTTAATTCAAGGTTTTGAAAAAAGAATAATTTTTTCAAATGTTTTAAATAAAGAAAAAATTCCCTTTAATCGAGATTCTCTTAATTTAAAAATTAAATTTTATATCAATTCAGGAGATACAATAACCAATGGTGTTGAATATAGAAATAATGACACAAGTGAAATGATTATTAAAATAAAAGATTATTTTTCCTATGATGATGGAAATGCAGAATATGCTGCTGGCATTAATCAAGAAGAAGGAGAAGTTGTTGTTATGTATATTTTAAATCAGATAGATACTATAACACATTTAGAAATATTTTTTCCAAAAATTTATCCAAATAGTCAAAATAAAAAGATAGAATTATTATTATATAAAAAACTTAATAATGATAGAATTAATTTAATTACAAACGATTTAATTAATATATCGAATGAAAATAGTTTTAACTCTTATGAATTAATATCTCCATTAATTGTTTCTGATACTATTTATGTAGGCTATAAACAATTTTCTAATGAATTTATACCCATTGGATTAGATAAAAATAATAATAATGCAGATAAAATTTTTTTTAATACTAACGGATCATGGGAGCAAAACAACTTAATAAATGGAAGTTTAATGATCAGACCTAAGTTTTCTAAAGTAAAAGATTTTGTTACTTTTAGTGAAAATAAAGTGGAAAATTTTTCGATTAAAATTTACCCTAACCCCACTAAAGGAATTATTAAAATAAATAAAAAAATAAATAACTATTCTATATATAACCTTAGGGGAAAATTACTAATGTCAAGTGAAAGAGAAACTGATATAATTGATTTAAAACTTCTAAAAAATGGAATGTATTTATTGATTATAAAAGATAATGATTATTTTTATTCGAAAAAGATAATTAAATACTCTAAAGTGTTGTGAGAAATTTCTCCAAGGTATCGATTCTAGATACTTTATAAGTATTATAGTTTAGTTTTTTTGAAGCAGTCAAGTTATCATTTATGTCATCAAAGAAAAGTATTTGATTCCCTTTTAAATTGTTTTCATCTAGTATTAACTGATAACATTCATTCTCTGGCTTTCTTAAATTAATCTCATGAGAATAATAAACTTTATGAAAAATTTCTTTTAAATCAAACCCATATTCTTTTTTACATAATTTATTATAAAATTTTTCATGAATAGAGTTTGTATTACTTAAAACAAATATTTTATATCTAGTCTTTAGTTTTAAAATAATATCAAGCAAGTTATAATTAAATGAAAGTATTAATTTATTCCATATTTTATTAAATTTTTCTACACCTATACTTACACTTAATAAATCCAATAATTGATTTCTAAATTTTTTTTCACTAATCATCCCTTTCTCAAATTCAAAAAAAAAATTTAATAAATGATTAGAATTATGATTTTTATAATCAAGGGCATACAAAATATCCGAACTATTTTTAGAAAATGAACTAAACTTTTTTATAGTTAGAGAAGGATCGATATTAATAATCACCCCCCCCAAATCAAAAACCAAAGTAGTTAATTGATTTTTTTTTATCATAATTTGTAAACTCTTATATAATCAATATACATTTTTTGAGGAAACATTGTGTCATTATTTGGTGCTCCAGGCCAATTTCCACCGACTGCAATATTTGCGATTAAAAAAAATTTCTTATGAAAATAACTATAAACCGATGAGTTCTTTATATCCATCAAGTTTATTCTTTGATTATCAACTTTCATTTCTATATAATCATTATGAAATATTAACTCATAAATATGGTAATCATCAGATAATGGATTTGTTAAAACTAAACTATTACCATAAGATGCACGATTATTCCAATCAGGACCCCAATGACAAGTACCAACAAGTGTTTTATTGTTTACATGAGACATCGGATTTCCTCCAACCATTTCAAGTATATCAATTTCACCACAAGCAGGCCACCCTATTGTAGAAAAATCATTTCCTAAAGCCCAAAATGCTGGCCAAATACCTTGACCCCATGGAAGTTTAATTTTTGCTTCCACTCTTACCCCAGGACCAAATTCATATTTACCTTGAGTTGTTATTCTAGAAGATGTTATTGAACCATCTCTAGACCCTAAATTTCCATTTTTTTTTGCTATTATAATTAAATTATCATCTTCAATAGTAGCATTGCTTTTTGTATACTTTTGCCACTCATCATTTCCCCAACCGTTAGATCCGTAACCTAATTCAAAATTCCATTTTTCCAAATCTATATTATCTCCAACAAATTCTTCTGACCATAATAAATTAGAATCAACTGTGTTTTCTTCTTTAAGATTATTTTCTGAATTATTACAAGAAATAAGAGCGAATGAAAATAAAAATAAATAATATGTCATCTGTATAAATTTTTGATGAA
>CAZYIL010000202.1:0-2801 GCA_964646945.1 uncultured Marinoscillum sp.
TCGGATTCATAACCCGGAGGTCGGGGGTTCAATTCCCCCCCTCGCTACTTATTACCTTGTAAAGATATAATTATATTGATCAGACAATCTACTTTCAAAAGAGTAACCTTCAGAATTAAAATTTTTTAAAATTTCAGGATCTTGAATCTTATTATTTATAATAAATCTTGACATTAATCCTCTCGCCTTTTTAGCATATATAGCTATTGTCTTATAAGTTCCATTTTTAAATTCTTTAAAAATTGGTGTAATAACTTCATTCTTTAATTTATTTATATTTATTGATTTAAAATATTCATCTGAAGCTAAATTAATAACATAATCATCTTCAGCAGCAACATCATCATTTAACAAATTAGTTATATCATCTCCCCAAAATTGATATAAATTCTTTCCTTTAGAATTTTCTAATTTTGTACCCATCTCTAGCCTATAAGGTAGAATTTTATCAAATGGTCTAATTAAACCGTAAAAACCAGAAATAATTCTTAAGTTATCTTGCAAAAATTCATATTTATTTTCAGGTATTGAATCTACATCTAATCCAGAATAAACATCTCCTTTAAAAGCATAAATAGCTTGCTTTGAAAGCTTAGAAGTAGAAGGATCTACCCAAGTTTTAAATCTATTGTAATTTAATTCGGCAATTTTATCACTAACGCTCATTAGTTCTTTTAAGTCGCTCAGTGAATAATTTATTAAAATTTTATGAAGTTCATTAGTATGGTCAATTAATCTACAATTTGTTTTTAAATCGCTTACATTATTATTATCAAAATTCAATGTTTTGGATGGTGAAATGAGAGTTTTCATAGCTTTATCTAATTTAAATATTATTTTAATCTATTTCCTAGAATAAATTCATAATTAGGATTTACTGTCATTGGAATTCCTTTTTTAAGCATAAATTCAAGTGCTTTTTTTTGATGAATATTTAATACGTCAGACTGACCTGAAAAATTTATTTCCCAAATTTGATGTATATACTCATTTACTGCAGTAATCTTATCATAATTTCCATTTTCAAGATTATTTTGTTCAGATATATCATATGTTCCATCTGAAATATCATCATCCATTAATTTTCTTAGATAACCTCCCTTAGAAAATTTAAAATCATTATCAATTCTATTAAAAGCTTCTGTTATGGTATGAAATGTTTCTTCCCATGTAGCATCAAAAGATTCAGGTCTCCACATAGAAGAATTTAGTTTATTAACTAAAAAACCTGTACCATCATATGTTGGAATATATGGCCAATTATCACTAAAAAATCCAATACCATATATTCCATACCTTCTTTCTATTTTTTTAGTCACTTCATCTACAAAATTTCTATGACCTATAACAAATGCCAGATTTTCAGAAAGACCTTTAGATAACTCTAAATATTCGTGATCAATTTTCCCATCATTATCTTGATCTAAAAAACTACCAAATAAATTAATCACTTTATTAAAAATATCTAATGAATTAGGATTAAATCCATGTTCTTTAGTTGGAACTTCATTACTAGCGACAATATAAAAACCATTTATTTCATGTACATAAAATGATTTATCCATTAAATAATTGCATATTTCAGAATTAAAATTGATATAGTTTGTCAACTTCTCACATGAGATTAATATAAGTATTAACAATAGATAATTTAATTTTTTCATTTTAGTTCATTTCAATCAAATTTTCATAAATCAAATCATGAATTTGAGTTCTTACATTTAATTCATAAATTTTTCTATTTTCTCGAGAATCATAAACTCTATTAGAAAGAAAAACATATATTAACTCATGTTCAGGATCTACCCAAAAAAAAGTTCCGGTATATCCCGAATGACCATAACTTAAATCTGATGAATATTTTGAATAGGTACAATTTTCTATATCATATTTTGGTTTGGGTTTATCAAATCCTAACCCCCTATAAAACTCTTCATTTTCATTATTGTATTGTGTGAATAATTCAATTACATTTTTTTCTAAATACTTTTTACCATTAATATGTCCATTATCTAAAAACATTTGATAAATTTTTGATAAATCTGATGCATTTGAAAAAAGACCTGCATTTGCTGATACACCGTCCATCATCGCAGCTCCTTCATCATGAACAAAACCATGAATTTGAAAATTTCTAAAAAAATTATCACTTTCAGTGGGAACAATTGTTTCTAAATCAAATTTTTTTGTTGGATTAAATAGTATTGAATCAAGATTCATAGAAGAAAAAAAATTTTCTACATATTTATCAAAATTTAAATTAGTTAGGTTTTTTACTATTTCTGGAATTAAATAAAAAAACAACCCCGAATATAAAACAGTATCTGAATTCACGAAATAAGTCTCTTTAATTTGTTTATAAATTTCTTTTTTATAATTCTTATGTAGATATAAACTATCAGTAAGCTTTACATTAAATCTTTTTTTAGGTTTATATGAAAGTGTTTTCTTCTTAAATTTTCCATTTTCCTTTTTTGTAGTGCCATGAAATGGTATCCATGGTCTTATTCCTGATATATGTTGTAAATAGTTTTTTATTATCACATCTCCAACAAGAGAATGATCAAAAAATTTAATATAGTGATTTAATGGTTTATTTAGATCTAATAAATTATTCTCATATAGTTTCATGAGAGCTATTGCACCAGCAGTAGGTTTAGTGATCGATGCTAAATCATAAATAGAACTTTGATTTACTTTAATAATGCTATCGTAGGTGTGATAACCATAATTCTTATTTACAACCTCTTCCCCATCCTTCAAAACTATAATTTGTGCACCAGGAAAAGCTTTTTCTTTAA
>CAZYIL010000203.1:0-2796 GCA_964646945.1 uncultured Marinoscillum sp.
TACTCGACCGTTTTCCATATCATTAACAGGAATTCCATTAATCAATACTGCAACATTTTCTTGAGCAAAACCTCTTATATATACTCTGCCATCACCAACTCCTCCACCTGCTTTTGTAGCGTAAACACCAGGTGTCATTTTCATAAGTTCCGGCAGTTCCTGAGTTCCAGCATAATCATCAATATATTGGGTAGAAACATTTGATATAGTTGTTGGAGTTTTTCTATCAATCCCATATGAAGAAGTAACTTCAATCTCTGATAAAGCTATATCTGAAGATTCCAATGCAGCCTCTACATCAATTTTTTCACTCTCTATCAAATCAGATGTAACAGGTATCTCTAAGTCAATATACCCTAAATAAGTAATTTCTAAAGAAGGATTAGATTCTAATTCAGCTTTTGAAACACTAAATTGAAATGATCCATCCAAACCAGTGGATGAACCTATAGTTGTTCCTTTTACAACAACACTTGCACCAATCAGTGCTTGATCATTGTTGGAATCAAGTACCTTACCACTCACAACTATTTGTGCATAAATCACCGTTGAAAATAACATGAGTGCAGATGTTACAAACAGTGAGAATAATTTTTTCATATTTCAGTTAGTTTAGTTTGGTTTTATATCTATAAATCTAAATAAATTTATTCTATAATTTTAAAAAATCTACCAATAAATAATATCATACATTATTGGATAAATTGTAGAAATATATTTTTATTAAGTTACTTTGAGTATAATTGAAGATTTTAAAAAATAATTAAATTTGTTTTGTGAATAAAAATTTATTTAAATCAGATAAGAATTATATACTTAAAAAAGTACAGATTAAATCTAGAAATAAACTTTTAAAAAATCTTATTCTGAAAGCAATAAAAGAGTATGAAAAGAAAAATAATTCTTTAGGAATTATTGATGAAGTAATAAATTCTATAAAAAAATATAAAATAAATAACGAAAAAGATTTTTATTTTTTCTACAATAAAATTGCAGCAATTTACAGATTTAAATATGGAGAAAATCAACTTAAAATTATATGGGATGGTAGAAATCATTTTGAATTTTATGAGGATAAATGGAAAAAATATTTTAAAAAAGAAATTGATTCCATGTTAAAATATTCATCATTTATTAAAATAATGATTAATCTCACAGCTTTAAATAAAAGATCTAAAAATTTAAAAAAATTTCATTACAAATTATCTGACTTTATAAGAAATAAATTTCAAATACAAGTGTTTAAGAGGAAAGGATTAGTTTTGAAAACAATTTAACTCAATAGGTTAATTCATTATTTTGAAAAACATCTTATTATATATTTTATTTTTTTCTATTCATCATTTTTGTTTTTCCCAAAATCAGTTATTTAAATTGAAACAATCAGAACAATTAATAATAAATGAAAAGTATGATGAAGCCGATTCATTACTTAAAGAAATGATCAATCATATCGATTCCATTCCTTCAGATTTAACATTTCTATTTGGAAAAAATTCATTTCATCTTAAAAAATATAAACAATCAATTAATTGGTTAAATAAATATATTGAGCTGAAAGGAATGTTAGGAATATATTCTGAAGAAGCAATAAAATATCTTGAATTAGCTAATACAAACTATATTATTAGCAAAAAAACCGATACTGAAAATGTCATTGTAGAACTTTTTTCATACAGATATATAGAATGTCCTAATGACATAAAGTTATGCCCAATTTGTAAAGGAAGTAGGGTGATGATAACAGAAACAAATCTTGGTAAAATATATAAAACTTGTCCATTTTCAGATGAAAGTGGATTTCTATCCTGTGATCAATATAATGATTTTCTGAGAGGGAACCTTTTACCAGTAAAAATAGAAACTAAATAAGAGATTGCATCAATACTCCACAAAGCCATGCCCCATACGTTCCAACTGCATAACCTAGTACTGCAAGTAAAACTCCAACAGCAGCAAGAGAAGGATGAAAGGCAGATGCTACTATTGGAGCTGATGCGGCTCCACCAACATTAGCTTGACTTCCAACTGCAACAAAAAAATATGGAGCTTTAATAAGAATTGCTACAATTAACAATAAAATTACATGTATTGAAATCCATATTAATCCAATTAAAAAAAGTCCTGGATTATCAAATACTGTAAATAAATTCATTTGTAGTCCAATAGTAGCTACCAAAATATAAATAAAAACACTCCCTATTTTAGAAGCCCCAACACCTTCTAGCTCTCTTAATTTTGTAAATGAAAGAATAACGCCAAAAGTGGTTGACATTACAATTAACCAAAAAAAACTGGAGGTTAGACTATATTTTTCTAAACTGGGAAAATTGATTAACAAATAAGGAGCAATATTATCAGCAAAAAGATGACAAATCCCTGTAACTCCAAAGCCTATTGAAAGAACATAAATAAGTTCCTTTAAATTTGGTATTTTTTCAATACTCAAATTATATTTTTCTATTTTCTTTTTTACTGACTCAACTGAATCACTATTTGCATTCAAAAATTTATCTATTGAAACAGCTCTCCCAACTCCAATTAATAAAACTGCAAGCCACGCATTTCCAACTAAAACATCTACGGTAACCATTTTTGAAAATAATTCTCCATTAACATTAAATACCTCTTTCATAGCAGTCTGGTTGGCTCCCCCCCCTATCCAACTACCTGCAATAGTTGTCATGCCTCTAGCTAATTCATCTAGATTTATTGAAACCAAATTAGGAAAGAAATTTGTTACTAATAAAATTGCTATAGGACCTCCAATAATTATGCCAAAAGTACCTGTAAAAA
>CAZYIL010000204.1:0-2779 GCA_964646945.1 uncultured Marinoscillum sp.
TACTCATGACAACAAGCCCAGGAGAAAGTGGTGGAAAATTCAATAAAATTAATTTTAAAAAAATAAGAGAATTCAGAAATAAATTCCCTAAAAGAAATATCCATATTGATGGTGGTATTAACGATGAAACAAGTTTTATAATGAGAATTTTAGGAGTACAATCATGCGTTTCTGGGTCTTATCTTATGAATCATAAAAATATTGCTGCTGCTTTATATAATTTAAAAAGCTCAATTGTGCATTCAAAATATATGCTTAAAGATTTTATGATAGAATTATCTGATTTTTAAACTTCATACCAGACATACTAACCACCTATGATTAAAGTTCTAAAAACTATAGAGAAATTTAATATGGGATTTGTGATGTTTATAAATGATGACGGTGAATTTTGTGGATTAATTAGTAACGCAGATATAAGAAAAGCTTTAATCAATAATCTTCAAAATTTTATTAATCTGAATCCTAACAAAGTAGTTAATAATAAACCTATAACTATTTACGAAAAAAATACCATAAGTGATATGCTAAAAATTATTCAAAACAATGAATTTATTATTTCATTTATGCCTATAATTGATAATGAGAAAAAATTAAAAGGATGTATAACCTTTTTAGATCTAATAGTTAGTGAGTCATGATAATTCATTTAAAGAAAAATATAACAAAAGAAGAGGCAAAAAAAATAGCAGAAAAAACAGAATCTGTTATGTTCAAAAGAAATGATTTTTTTGTATTAATTACACCTTCAAAAATTACGACAATTCCAGAAATATTTTCTAACAAAATTGATGATTTTTTTCCAATGGATACTGACATGCAACTGTCTAGCAAAAAATATTTGAGAACCACCAGAGAAATAAAGATAAATGATATTTTAATAGGAGGAAATTCAAACAATACTTTACTAATTACTGGCCCATGTTCAATAGAAAATATGGAGCAAATAAAACAATGTGCTAAACTTTTAGAGGAACTTAAATTAACAACTTTAAGAGCTGGGTGTTATAAACCAAGAACATCTCCTTATTCATTCCAAGGATTAGGCTTAAAGGGATTAAAAATGCTGTCTGAAATAAGAAAAGAATATGGGTTTAATATCATTTCTGAAGTTAGAGACGCATCTCATGTAGATGAAGTTATTGAATATGTTGATATCATACAAATAGGTGCCAAGGCTATGTATGACCACGGAATATTGAAGGCTTGTGGAAAACAACAAAAACCTGTTCTTTTAAAAAGAGGATTTGGCTCTAATTTGAAAGAATTTGTACAAGCTGCAGAATTTATCTTATCAGGAGGAAATGAAAATGTAATGTTATGTGAAAGAGGAATAAGAACATTTGAGAATCAAACAAGGTTTACATTAGATTTATGTGGTGTGTCTTATATTAAAGAACATACTAATTTACCTATAATATTAGATACAAGTCATGCAATGGGTTATAGTTATGGAGTTCCTGATCTTACAAGAGCATGTGTAGCAATGGGAATAGATGGCCTTCTTATTGAAAGTCACCCCTGTCCCAAAGAAGCTAAATCTGATGCCGCGCAACAGCTAGAATTTGAAGAATTTAAGAAAATGTATAATTCATTAAAGCCTATAGCAAAAGCAATAGGGAAATCTATTATATGAGATGAAAATCCCAAAGATAAAATTATTAATTCTTGATGTAGATGGAACTCTGACAGATGGAGGTGTTTATGTAGATGAAAATGGAAAAGAATCAAAAAAGTTTAATGCAAAAGATGGTGTCGGTATTATGGAATTACAAAAAAATGGTGTAGAAGTAGGAATTATTAGTAACAGTGAAAGAGGTGGTGGTATTTTATCTAGATCTAAATATCTTGGAATAAAACATATTTATATTGGTGATGATCCAAAGCATAAAATTTTGGAAACATGGATTAAAGAAAAAAAACTTACCGTAAATGATTTAGCATTTATTGGAGATGATATTAATGATTTAGGAATCATAAAAATGGTGAAATTTTCTGCTTGTCCAAAGGATGCGGTAAAAATAATTAAAGATAAAGTTTCGTTAATATTAAATACTTCTGGCGGTCATGGTTGTGTAAGGGAATTCAGTGACCTATATTTAAGGAAAATATAAAAATATATGAGTGTATTAGTAAATAAAAATTCAAAGGTAATTGTTCAAGGATTTACAGGTTCAGAAGGAACATTTCATGCCTCAGAAATGATCAAATATGGTACTGATGTTGTTGGTGGTGTAACTCCAGGGAAAGGAGGATTATCTCATCTAGAAAAACCTGTATTTAATACTGTAAAAGAATCTAAAAACGAAACAGGAGCGAATGTTTCTGTTATTTTTGTTCCACCAGCTTTTGCTGCAGATGCAATTATGGAATCCGCTGATGCTGAAATTGAAACAATTATTGCTATTACAGAAGGGATCCCTTTAAAAGATATGATAAAAGTAAAATCTTATCTAAAGAAAAAAAAATCCATCCTATTAGGACCAAACTGTCCAGGAGCAATAACACCTGGTGAAGCTAAAGTAGGAATTATGCCAGGTTTCGTATTCAAATCAGGAAATATTGGAATTATTTCAAAATCAGGAACCTTAACTTATGAAGCAGCTGATCAGGTTGTAAAAGCAGGCTTTGGTATATCTACTGCAATAGGTATTGGTGGAGATCCAATAGTTGGAACTTCAACAAAAGATGCTATTAAATTGTTTATGAACGATAATTCAACAAAAGGTATAGTTATGATTGGTGAAATAGGAGGAAATTATGAAGCAGAAGCATCTAA
>CAZYIL010000205.1:0-2771 GCA_964646945.1 uncultured Marinoscillum sp.
CATTGTTTTTACTTATTTCAAGAATGTTTTTTATTATACTTTTTATATTATTTGACCTGCTTTTTCCTCTTGCTAGTGGAATTGTACAAAACGAACACCCATAATTGCACCCATCTTGAATTTTTAAAAAAGACCTTGTTCTGTCATTAATTGAAAAAGAGGACTTGAAATGAATACTTTCTTTAATATTTGAATGAAGTTTGTTATTCGATTTGTTTATGTAATTATCAATATCAAATTTTTCTTTATTCCCTAAAACTTTATCTACACCATTAATTTTTAATATTTTTTTAGGGTTCAACTGTGCAAAACATCCAATAACTGTAATATTAGATTTAGGTGATTTTTTTTTAATTTTTTTAATTAGCTCTTCACATTTTTTATCAGCATTTTCAGTAACTGAGCAAGTATTAATAATTATTTTTTTTGGTTTTTGAGAGATTGATGTCTTTTTAAAACCTTTTTCCTGAAACATTCTTGAAAGTGTTGATGTTTCTGAAAAATTTAATTTACATCCAAAAGTATGAAATGCTATAGTATCCATTTTAAAAATCTATATCAAAATTAATATAGAAATTATATTTATTTTCTCCATTTCTTGAGAATTCTGTAGAAAAAGAGTAATTTTTAATTCCTACAAAATCAAACCCTATCCCATTACTGTAAATTAATTTATTGGTAAAGGCAGAGTTATTATTATTATCGGAATATCCCCATATATATCCAGAATCAAAAAATAATTTAATGTATATTCTCAATGGGAAATTTTTTAATCTTTTCATATTAAATTTTTCTAAACTCCAATTGGTATTTAATATTTCTTTTTTAAAAGTATTTCTGTAAACTGCATTTGAATGACCATGAATTAAATAAGTTTGATAACCTCTAATTTCATTTTCATCTTCATAAAAATAATAAGATTGATTTTTGCTACTTTTGTAAGTGAACAAATTAAATGAATAATAAAATTTTTTTTTTAATTCAAAATATTTAGCATAATAGATTCTCGCTTTTAATTTGTTAACGTCACCAAATATACCTATTCCAGTTTTTACTACTTTTGCATTTAATCTAAATCCTTTTAGTGGATAATTTTTTATATCTCTAAAATCTCTATCAAATGTATAAGAAATTACAAAAAATTGGTTTGAATTATCATTAGTCTTTAAATAATTGTTATTCAATAGTCTTATAGAATCATTAATGTTTATGTTTTGATATTGTATTTTAAAGTAGTGATAATTATAAAATGACTCTCTGTGAGAATATTCGATGTGAGTTGATAGTGTTTGGTTTAAAGATTTATTTGATTTGTAAAAGACTGGGATATGTTTATCAGTGATGTATTCTAGGTGATCTTCATTATAAAAATGAAAATTTATTTCTAGTCCTCCTTTTTGCTTTTTTGTTATGTAAGGATTAAAATATTCAAATTCATATTCTCTAATAAACCCAAATGTTGCAAGCAAAAATAACTCATCATTTCTTCCAGTTATATTAGTATGTTCAAAGCCTAGACCATAATTTATTCTTCTAAAATCGTGATCAAAATTGACCCACCAATCATTAAAATTACGATCAGATAGTTCAAAAATTATGTTTGGAGACCAAAAAAAACCCTCCACAACTTCAATCTTTATATTGATTAGATTGTTTTCTAATATTAAAAATTTAATTTCAACTTCATTAAATATGTTAGTATTAATTAATTTTCTTTTATCCTCACTAATAACAGATTTGAATTTTTGAGAAAGAATAGTGTCATTTTTTGAAAAGCTTAATTCTCTAAGAATAATGTATGACTTCGTTTTTTTGTTTCCTTCAATAATAATTTTATTAATTATCATATAATTTTTTGAGGTTTTATTTTGAAGGAAATCAAAATCAGAATATTTTATTGTATCTGAAGTTAGAGTATTTCCACTTATATTATTTATTATAAAAAAAATTAATAAACTTGATATGAAAATTTTAATATAAAAATTTGAAGACATAAATAGATATAAAATTCCTATTTTTAGGCAAATATATATTTATTAGATGTTGATTTTATCTAAACTTATGAGAAAAATATTTATAATACCTATTACATTATATCAATATATTCTTTCTCCTCTAATACCTATTTCTTGCAGATTTGAACCAACTTGTTCGCATTATTCAAAAGAAGCAATTTTAAAACATGGAATTATGAAGGGAATTGTTTTAACTATTAAGAGAATTTCAAGATGTCATCCTTGGGGAGGGAGTGGACACGATCCAGTTCCTTAATCAATATTTTTTAATTCTTCAATGTAATTTCCAGATAGAATCGGGAACCTGTACCATGAGTTTGGATCTAAACTATAATCGTCAAAATGAAAGGAAGGTGCATACCTTTCTCTTTTCCATTGATTCTTGCTAAAAAGATTAAAAAATCTCTTTATATATTTTTTAATTTTATGATTATTTAAATCTTTGGATTTTGACAACTCTTTATAAATTTCATCAGGAGATTTTTTCATTTTAACTGCTAATCTTTCGATTTTGGTCATGATATCATATGGCATTAAATCCATTTCATCAGATTGATTCATATTTCTTGGTAATAATTCAGCTGAAGGCGTAAGACTTATAACTTTTTTTAAACATTTATAGTTAAGATTCTTATATGAATATTTTAGAAAATCAATGACAAATAATTTGTCAAGACCTGCTATTGGAGCAAGGCTTCCACTAGTATCACCATCCATTGTTGCATAACCAACTGCAGCTTCAGAACGATTGGAAGT
>CAZYIL010000206.1:0-2744 GCA_964646945.1 uncultured Marinoscillum sp.
TTCTTTATATTAGCAATATTATTTTCAACAAATTTTATTACATGGTTTTTGCTAATCTTATTACCATTGATCTTAATTCTTTCTCTAAAACTTATAAAGTGAGGGGATGTATATAACCCTGTCTTTATTCCGTTTTCTTGACAAATAGATGCTATGCTATGTGCTGAAGAACCTTTTCCATTTGTTCCAGCTATATGAATAATTTTAAAGGATTTATGAGGATTATCTAATTTATTAGTTAATTTTTTAATGTTAAATAATCCTTTTTTTAATGCTCTATTCCCTATTTTTTGATAAATAGGTAATTGATTATACAGAAACTTTATTGTTTCATCATAATTCATTAATTATTTTGATTTTATAATGAAAGTTATTGTTCCCTTGGAAATGTCTGCTGGATTATAATTTGATGAAGTAGGACTAAATGTTAAATTAAGAACTTCATCTTTGTAGATTTTTTCAATTGAGGGATTTACCGTTGTTTCAATAGTTTTTATATTCATTATTTCACCATAAATATCAACGAATATTTCAAAAACTATTTTTCCATTTTCTATACTTGAGTCTTCTGGCTTTGGGAGTGAGTCCCATAACCATCCTTGTAAATCTAACGATGCACCTGAAGTAGAATTGCTTTCTTCTGTGTAAATGGATCTTGAATCAATTACTTCTTTTGTGCTTAATTCATCATCAGTGTTTTTCTTATCTAAATTTATTTCAATATTTTTTTTTAAGTTTTTTGGTGTAGTTTCTTTTTTATCTATTGGTAGATCATTAAAATCTTTAACTTCATTTTTATCAATATTTTCTTTGTCGAAAATATTTTCGTTACTTTCTTTTGATTCTTCTTTTACTTCTTCATCATCTAATTCATTCTTTGTTTCCAAACTCTCTTTTGAATCATTTGATTCATTTTCATTTATTTGATTTTCATTATCCTCATCAGAATTATCAATAATATCATTTAATCCTAATTCGATTCCATACTCAGGTATTGGTGGAATAGTTTCTTTCCATGCTATCATAAAAAACAATACCAGAAAAAATATAACATTAAAAGCCAACGTAAGAAATCCAGCTTTTTTTTCAGATGAAATAGAATCTTTCATTTTAACTATTTAATTGGTTTGGTTGCTATACTAACTTTAGCTTCTAAAATAGTTGCTATACCTGCTACTTCAACTAATTTTTCAACAGGAACATCTTTATCACAGTGTAAAACGATTAAACCTTCTTTTCCTTGTAGTTCATTTCTAAGGATCATTTCTAAATTTTGAATTTCTATTTTTTCATCATTTACATAGTATTCTAATTCCTTTGTGATAGTTATAGATATTTTTTGAATCACAATATTTGAACTTTTACTAGATGGCAAGTTAACAGGCAGTCCCGAGGGGGTAATAAATGATGCGGTAAGCATAAAAAAAATTAATAAAAGAAAAATGATATCAGTCATAGAAGACATGCTAAATAGAGGATTGATTTTATGCTTTGAATTAATATTCATCTTTTTTCTTGTAATAAATCCAAAAACTCTATTGAAGAATATTCCATATTATGTATTAGCTTTTGAACTTTAGCAACTAAATAATTATATGAAAGGTATGCTATTATTCCTACAAATAATCCTGAAGCAGTTGTTATCATAGCTTCATATATTCCACTAGATAATAATTTTGGACTCACTGCACCTTCCTCCTGAGCTATTGAAATAAATGCTTGAATCATTCCAGTAACTGTTCCTAAGAAACCCATCATAGGAGCTGCTCCAGATATTGTTGCTAATAAACTTAAATTTTTTTCTAAATTATAAATTTCTATTTTACCAACATTTTCTATTGAAGCTTCTATGCTTTTCAAATTGCTATTAATTCTATTTAAACCTTTCAATATCATCCTAGAAGATGGGGTATTGGTATCTTGACATATTAACTTTGCACCATTAATATCACCTTGACTTACTCTATTTTTAATTTCTTTATTAAATCCTTTAATATTTTTTGATTCTTTTTTCAACACAAATAATTTTTCAAAAAGTATATAAACAGATAAGACAAACAAGATAAATATTGGGATCATCATAAAACCCCCTTTAAATAATAAATCCAAAACCGATATTGTTAAAGGTTCGTTTGAATATTCTACAAAAGTAGAATCATTTATTATTTGAAGTATTAATGTTTTAAAATCCATAATTCATTATTTAAATTATTTATATAATCATTTAGGGCACTTAAAGCATCATTCTTATTAAGATGTGCATCAATAGCAACTCTATAATAACCATTTTTATTTTGAATTGGTAAAATAATTGAACTTTGAAATCCAATTTTTAAAAATTCATTTGCTTCATTTAAAGATAATTCGTAATCTTTGAAACTACCTGAAATAATGAAATATTTTCCTGATTTTTTCTCTATCAAAATAATTTCTGGTTTTTTAATAGTAATAGGTGTATAATTTTTTTCATTTTTTTCAATAAGAGTCTTTGACGTATCAGTAGAAGTTACTTTGAACTTAGGTTCTTTTTTTATTTGATTAATTGAATCAATTTTAGCTTTATTTTCAAATATGAAATTCCCATACCATTTGAAATTATAGGTGAAATAAAGCAGAAATGAGATTAATAATAAAGATATTAAATAATAATTATTGTTATTGTTTTTTAATTTTTTAATTTTTTTAAAATCTATTTTTTTTAAACCATAGTCATCATTTAAATAGTCTTTAACTTTTTTCATTTT
>CAZYIL010000207.1:0-2732 GCA_964646945.1 uncultured Marinoscillum sp.
ATCAAAAATGGTAAAACAAAGTGATTTCTTAGTCAATAAAATGGCAGAGTTCAAAAGTGGCTCTAAATAGGTTTTAATTAATGTTTTATCAATTCAAAGAACAGTATTCGCAACACTTTTGCGACATATTTGCGACACTTTACCATAACAATAGTATAAAAAATTATACATTTTTCTATTAAAAGCTTATCATACTTTTAAAATCGACCTCGCCCCTTCTTCCAGGATTATATTGATTTTGTTTAGGCATTTAAGGGGAAATGTTTTTTGCACTAATTATTAATAAAGTATAAGTACTTAATAAGTATAATAATTAATAAATAAGTATTAGTTAATATTTTATATTATATATATATACTTATTATATATATCTATTTATATTTTTTTAATAAAAATAAAATAGATATATAATTAGTTAATAAAGTAATAAGTAGTTAATAAGTATAATTATTAAGTAATTAGAAAAAATAGATTTTAAATTCTTGAATGCGTAGTCAAGCCGTGTCCCCAAGACAAAGGCGAAGACTAACCCCACTCCCCTTTTGAATTTTTCTTGGATATGTTTAAATTGAAAGTATGAGATACTTCATATTAATATTTTTTTTAATTCTTTCCTTTAATTCTTTTGGACAAAATAAGTTAAAAGGTAAGATTTATTATAATGATGGTGTTCAGTTTATTTATAATTATGGTTTCACTGATGAAGATATTGTTATTACTGCTACTCAAAATAAGATTTATCGTATAAAATATAACGATATAGATAGTATTGTTTTTGAAAATATAATCCAAGATGCAATTAATACTCTTAATAGTAAAAAAATAAAATTTTCTTATAAAGAAAAAAACAGAGTTAATGCGGTTTCAAATTTTGAAATTGAAAATGGAGATGTTGTTTATAAAAGAACTTTTGATATTTCAAATTTGAATAGTGATGAATTAAAAAATAAATATTTAAAATTTTTAGAAACTATACCAAATGTATCAGTAATAAAAGAAGATGATAGTCAAATTAATGCAGAAATATCGGATAATTACATTAATTATAAGGTATATGGAATTAAGACAATGGGAGCTGGAATGATTGCTTATCCTTTTTTTTCAAAATTAATAATTCAATTCAAAGATGGTAAATATAGACTAGTAGTGAGAAATATTTACATAGATAATAAGTCAGTAGGAATTTTGTTTTCTGGAATGGAAGCAAATAGTCATTTTAAAAATTTTTTATTAAATAAAGATGCTAGCGATTTTAAGAAAACACAATATAACCTTAAAATTCTTGATATATATGATAGATTTTTTAAAGACACATTTACTTATAAAGAAATAGTTGATAAAGATGATGATTGGTAAACCCCACTCCTCCTTTTGAATTTTTCCTGGATAGTTGTAGATTGTAGATATGAATAAAATATTAAGAAATAACAAAATTTATAATATATACAATTATAAAACCGAGAATGAATTTGAAAAGAAAATTGTAGAAAAAGCTGATAAAATCTTTGGAGAATACTCAATTTATATTGATATAAAAAGAAGAATTGGTAATAAAATTCTATCTATTCCTGATGGTTATTTAATAGACTATTCATTTCCAAACAACCCCTCTTTGTTTATTATTGAAAATGAATTATCATCTCACGACCCTTACAGACACATAGGCTCTCAAATATTAAAATTTGCCACTTCATATGAGGAAAGTAGATACAAGTTAAAAGATATTATCAAAAAAGATTTAATTAAAAATCATAATACTAAGATTAATAGTCTAGTTAAAAATTCAACTTTTTTAAATGTAGATGAAGTTTTAGATTTCATAATCTATAAAAAAAAAATATCAGCAATTATAATTATTGACGATACTTCTGATGAGTTAAGTGAAGTGTTATCTCACTTAACTATGAATACTGATATTATAACATTTAAAACTTTCAAAAATAATAAGGAAGAAATTCATCTATTTGAACCATTTAATGAAGAATTAATTGAAATTAAAGAAACTAAAACTTCAAATAGAGCTGACTATGATAAGATTGATACTGTAGTAGTTCCAGCTAGAAAAGAAGGGTTTGAAAGAGTCTTTTTGGGAGAAAAATGTTGGTATGCTATAAAAATGAGTTCTACAGTGATTGATAAAATAAAATATATTGCAGCTTATCAAATTAGACCAATTTCTGGAGTTACTCACTATGCATTAGTAGATAGGATTGAAAAATATGATTTTAGCAATAAACACAAAACAGATACTTGGAATTACACAAATCAGAATAAGTATATATTGTATTTTAAATCTAAAGCAAAAAAAATTGGACCATTAAAATTAAATAAGATGACTCATTTACAAGGTCCGCGCTATACTACATCAGAAAAGTTATTTAAAGCAAAATGTTTTGATGATATTTTCTAACCCACTCCCTTTTGAATTGTTCTTGGATTAGGTATTTTTAGAATCAATTTTTCATATATTTAGATTATGGATATATACTTATTAGCTTTATTTGTTATGATTATCACAGGGTGGGGATTTCTTAGGTCATTTTTGGTTGACACTAAAAAGATAGTGATACCAAAATGGTTTGATTTTTCAATAACCATTATAATTGTTGTATTGACAATTTATATTGTTTATGATACCTTCTTAGTTATAAGTTCTTAAAAAAATAAAAACTAAACAAAAAACCCCACTAACCCCACTCCCCTTTTGAATTTTTCTTGGATAGTTGTAGATT
>CAZYIL010000208.1:0-2728 GCA_964646945.1 uncultured Marinoscillum sp.
ACTATTAATTAATATTTCTAATTCTTTTTCATTTTCAACTAGTATAAAAAATTTTGCTTTTCCACCTGTTTTAAACCAAGTTAATTGTCCCATTTCATGATTAAATAAAATTTTACTTTTGAGTTTTTTTTTCAATCTATTAATTTTGTCTAACATCTAATTTTTTAAGAAATTATAAGCAATTTTAGAAATTGAGCCTGCGCCCATAAATATAATCAGTTTTTTATGAAAAGTATGTTTATAAAGATAATTATATAAATGTTTTTCTTTATCTACATAAATAGCATTTTTATTTTTTTTTAGTAAATTTAAACATAGTTTATTTGCAGTAGCATTTTTAATTAATTTTTCTCCTGCAGGGTATGTTTGTAAAATATATAAGCTATTTATTTTAGATAAAACATTAACAAATTCATTCATTAAAATTTGAGTTCTTGAATACCTATGTGGTTGAAAAATAATTGTAATATTATTTGATATTTTTTTTGCTGCTAAAAAGGTTGCTTTAATTTCAGTTGGATGATGAGCATAATCATCATAAATTAAAGCTTTATTTTTTTTACCAATAAGAGTGAACCTCCTTTTTACTCCTTTATAATTAATGAGACTTTTCTTAATTATATTTATTTCAACACCAACAATTAAAGAGGCAATAATACTAGCTATACCATTTAATATATTATGGTTGCCCAAAAGATTAATGTTGAATTTATACGTCCCTTTATAACCATTAATTTTTTTGTTTATTCTAATATTAAAAAAAGATGATTTTTTGTCATTTTTAATATTTTTTACAAACACATCTGCTTTATTGCTTTGAAGGGAATAAGTTATAATATTTCTTGTTTTAATTTTTTTAACTAATTTTTTTAAATATTTATTATCAACACAAATTATTGAATGACCATAAAAAGGAAGATTAAGAATAAAAGTTTCAAATGCTGATATTAAATTTTCTTTAGTTCTATAATAATCCAAGTGTTCAATATCTAGATTTGTAATAATTGATATTTGATGAGGTAATTTTAAAAAAGAACCATCACTCTCATCAGCTTCAGCAACTAACCAGTCACCTTTGCCGAATTTATTATTTTTAGAATAAGAATTAATAATTCCTCCATTGATTATTGTCGGATCAAAATCAGCATTATCAAGAATATTACCAATGAGACTTGTTGTAGTTGTTTTGCCATGAGAACCCGCAATAGCAATAGATTTTTTGTTTTTCATCAATTCTGCTAGCATGTCTGCACGACTTACGACAGGTATTGAATATTTTTTACATTCTATAATCTCTAAGTTATTTTTTTTTATAGCTGAAGAATAAACTGCTGCTGTAATATTATGTATATTTTTTTCATTATGACTTCTAAATATTTTTATTCCTTTAGCTTTTAATCTTTTGATATTATCATTGAAACCTGTGTCACTACCCTGAACCTTGTATCCCAAATCAAACATTAATTCTGCTATTCCAGACATTCCTATTCCTCCAATACCAATAAAATGGATAATAATTTTTTTATTAGGAGGTTTCATCTTTAATTAAATCTAACATTAATTTATTAGTATCATAAATTTTTTTTTGATTTAGTTTTTCTTTAATTTGATTTCTTTTAATATTATCTTTTAAAATTAATCTTACAAAATTTAAAGCTTTATCCAAATCGAAATTATTTTGATTCATTATAATTCCACAATCTAGCTTAGATAAAAAAATCGCATTTTCATATTGATGATTATCCTTAGCTGAAGGTAGTGGGATTAATATTGATGGTATTTGATTGCTAATTATATCATTAATTGTTCCTGCTCCACATCTGCTTATGATTAAATCTGTATTCTTCAATAGTTCATTTAAATTTTCAAAATAATCATTAATTTTATATTCTATATTAAATTTATTTAAATTATTTTTTAAATCTTTTAAGTAAATGTTTGGACACTGAATTATAAAAAAAATATTTTTTAATTCATCTTGATTTAATCCTGACAATATTTTTTCAAAACATTTTATAATTGGAACAGATCCTTGACTGCCTCCATATAAAAAAAATTTAAATTTTTTACTTTTTTTTAATAAAAAATCTAAATTGCTAGATATTTTATTTACATTTCTTTTTGGCATCCCAACAATATTAATTTTTTTTCTGTATTGATTTTGTATTTTGTAATCTTTTTCAAAATTTACAAAAATCTTATTTGCATTTTTAATAAAATATTTATTACTTTTTCCAATAATTGAGTTTTGTTCGTGAATATAAAAATTTAATTAATAAAATTTTTTTAATACTTTAATTGCAAAACAAGGAGGTAGAGATGCATAACTTCCAAAAGATAAAGCAATTTCAGGTCTTAATTTTAAAAGAAATATTAATGATTGGCAAAAACCAATGAATAATCTTACTAATCCTAAAATTTTAAAAAAAAAATCCCCCTGTTAAATGCGAAGCATTTATAGTTTTAACTTTTCCCTTAAATTGATTTGAATATTTTTTTCCTCTATTATCAGTAATTAATACACATCTATAGCCATTACTTATTAAATAATTTCCAAAAAAAACTGCAGGTAATACATGTCCTCCAGTTCCTCCTGAAAATATGACAAAAGAATTATGCATTATTTTTATTTGTTAAGGATAACAAAAATCCAAATATAATACTTATTGAAATCATTGAAGAACCTCCATAGCTAACAAAAGGTAAAGTCGTTCCTTTTGTTGGAATT
>CAZYIL010000209.1:0-2723 GCA_964646945.1 uncultured Marinoscillum sp.
AACAGGTCCATATTGGCCTATTTCTATCGTCATCGAAGATCCTGGAGACACATGACACTTCCAAGAAACTCCAGCATCCAGACCTAATACCCACGCTAGAGTCGCCTTAATGGGTGAAACATGAGTAACTACTACTACGACCCTGTCTTTTGAAATTTCAGCAATCTCTTCACATGCTTCAGTCACTCTGACGCCTAAAGCAGCTAACGATTCGCCTCCATTTGGAGCCCAATCAACGTTGGAGCGCCATCTTTTCCAAACTGCAGCATCAATACTTTCAATTGGCCTTCCCTCTAATTCGCCATAGTCGAGCTCCAACCATCTCGGATCTGTTTTCACTGTATTGCTCATATAACTCGCCGTTTCCATGGTTCTTTTTAGTGGACTAGAAATGACCAAATCAACCTTTCCTAAACGGTTTGCCAACTCTTCTGCTTGCTTCCTGCCAGTTTGGTCAAGTTCTGGATTACTTCTACCTAACAATTCCCCCGCTGCATTAACTTCTGTTCTTCCATGGCGCACGACATGCAACATCAATTATCCTCCAAGACTACTAAGTGACCCCTCTTAATGAATGCTTTCATATTTACTTGTTTATGAAGCTCAAATTTTCTCCAACCCCATAAAGCGATCATGACCCCTAAGGTTTCTAAGATTATTCCGTTAGGTAGAAAAGAGAACTCTAGACGGCTAACTTCAATCCCCATCAAATCTCTTCCGGTGACAGGCCACCAAAAAATCTCTTTTTCGGTCCAAGTTCCATCCAGCACCAAATGCGTTAAAAGTCCGATTGGAAGCGGTAATAATTTTTGCTGGATTTTCCGATTGCCTTTTCCTAAGAACATTACTGACAACAATACAAAAACACCGAAAAATAGAGTATGCAATAAACATTGAAACCCGGCCATTGTTTCCACCAGAGGCAGCGATGCTCCAAGTCCTAACAACCTGTAATCAAGAAAAGGACTCCGGAAAATCAAAGCTATGCCCACTATCGAGGGGATACAAAACCATAAAAACATTTAACGAACTACTAGTCGCCCACATTCTGAACATTCAGTTAGAGCACCAACCTCAAGTCCTTTAATGCGGTCAGTTTCCATAGCTGACATTGTTAAATGGCAACCGTTGCAAGTGGGCCCATCAAAGCGAACTACAGCGTCTGAGGGAAAAAGTTCACGGCGTGCTTCGTAGCTTTTCAAAATTTCAGTCTTTAAAACTTTTACAGTTTCATCGCGCCGAGTTTTTGCTTCCAATGCCTTCTTAGTTAACTCATTTTCAACACGCTTCAAAGTATCTTCAACGATATGAATGTCATTATTTTGAACTTCAAGCTGTGAATTAACCTCATTAATAATAGTAGTCGCATCTTCACTTAGACTTAAGATTTCAAGCAACTCAGATTCCAATGCATCTTTCCTCTCTTTCAAGTGTCCGATTTCACCCTGAAGACTTTTTGCTTCTTTTTCGGTTGTTATAACTCCGCTGTATAACTTCCCATCTACCTCTTCTAATCTTGTTTCAATAGAGGAAAGTTCAAGTTCGAGTCTTTTTTCGTTTTTTCTGAATTCCACACCTTCAGTTTGCTTGGCAAAAATGAGGTCTTCAGCCACTTTTTTCGTTTCCAGTAAGAAACTGAGTTTCTCTCGTTCGGGCAAGGTCTTAATTTGATGTTCAAGTTGGCGCAAAAGTGCATCCTCTCCCTGAAGACTAAAAAGTTGCTCTACAGCATCGTTGGAAGCAATAAGATTTTCCACAAAGCCATGTTAGGGCAAGTTATGGGATACGTAAATTTCAGTAAGTGCCCCCAAGTTTCGTGTGGTCCCAAGAAACAACTTCATTAGGTTCAACAATCACCGCTGTTCGCTTAAGTGACATCTGCTTCGCAGCTTCTGAAAGGATCTCTTCTCCGTATTCTGGTTGGTTTCTAATCATTACAGCTTTAGCGTATTTTTCGACATTTTCTGGTTTGCTCTCAAGTATCGCCTCTCCCTTAATCATCACTCCACGTAACTTCTCATAGACAGTGCCATCTTCCAGAAGCACAGTTATATGTGGATTTCTCTGTAAATTTATAATCTTCTGCGACCGTGTGTAGGTTTCAAAAACAATCTTTTGATCGACAACCGCAAACCAGAGAGTGGTCAAGTGTGGCCAGCCATCAGATCCCACACAAGACACTTGAAGGCTCTTTTGCTCTTCGATGAAAAGTCTCATTTCCTCATCTGTCATACGAATCAAATCTCGACGGTTACTATTCATCTTTCCTCACTTTTTATTCTTTTAACAATCTTAATAAGAAAAGAATTTGACGTAAATAGCGCACGCCCCACAAGTGGGGCGTGCGGACTCTCGGAGTAGATCAAGGGGGGAGGAGACCTAACCGAGTATTGGGTTTTCTTGTTCTCAGATTACTGTTTCGCGTTCGACATCTAAAGTTTTTTCACCTTCTATTTTCGTGACTTCTGACACGTCCTAATTCGATTAAGACCGGCAATGACAAAAACAGTGCTCGCGGGTAATATTCAGTTGTAAGTATTTTTGGAGAACCATGCCTAAACCCGACGACAAGCAATTACAAATGATCCTTGAGGACATGGTGATAGCGCGAACCCAAGCAGGAAGACTTTGGAATCTACAACGCCAAGGTCAGGTGGGAACGATTGCCCCAATCGACGGACATGAAGCAGCAATCGTTGGCGCAGTTCATGCACTCGAGACTG
>CAZYIL010000210.1:0-1851 GCA_964646945.1 uncultured Marinoscillum sp.
AATAAAAAAAGTAGTGTTTTATTATTTTAGTAATAATAAATATTCTTAGTTTAGAGAGATGAAAATTTTTTTAGTTTTAATAAGCTTATTAATCTTTTTTTCTTGTTCTAATAAAAAGCTTGATAAGCCAAATATTTTATTCATATCAATTGATGATTTAAATGATTGGAATCAACCTTTAGGTGGAAACAATCAAGTACATACACCATTTTTGAATCATTTTTCAAAAGAATCTGTAAACTTCACAAAAAATTATTGTACTAGTCCAGGCTGTAATCCTTCTAGGGCTACTATGATGACTGGGATTCATACTTATAATTCTGGAATGTATTCTAATTACCAAGATTGGAGGAAAGTGCCAAAAATGTCTGAATCCGTCACCCTTCCAGAATATTTTAAAAACAATGGTTATCTAACTGCTGGTGCTGGAAAAATTTATCATTACGCTCAAGTACATCCAGATAGTTGGGATGAATATTTTCCTTCACAAACCCAAAATATGCCAAAAAATTATATTCCTGAAGAAGCTCCTGTGAACATGCCTCCCTTTAAATATATGTATTCTGCTTTTGATTGGGCTGGATTACCTATAGAAGATGAACAAACTGGAGATTTTATGAGTGTTAATTATATATCTTCATTTTTTGAAAAGGAGCATGATAAACCCTTCTTTTTGGCTTGTGGTATATATAGACCTCATTTGCCATGGTATGTTCCTAAAAAATATTTTGATATGTATCCATTAGAAGGTATTGAGTTACCAAATATATTAGAAAATGATACTTCAGACTTAGGCACCAGGGCAAAAGAATTAATTTCAAGAGGAGGAAACTATCATAAAAATGTTTTAGATAATAATAAATGGAAAGAAGCAACCAGAGGCTATTTAGCATCTATAAGCTTTGCAGATGCAATGGTGGGAACATTAATTGAAAATCTTAATAAGAGCAAATATGCAGACAATACTATAATTGTAATTTGGTCTGATCATGGATGGCAATTAGGTGAAAAGATGCATTGGAGAAAATTTTCTTTATGGGAAAATGTAATTAGAACTCTATTGATGATTAAAGTTCCTAAAAAACTTAATTTACTTCCTGGTGGAAGTAATAATGGAAAAAATGTTAATAGTTTAACTTCATTGTTAGATATATATCCTACATTAGTTGAACTATCAGGATTACCTAAAAAACAAAATTTAGATGGTCAAAGTCTAATTCCTTTCCTTAAAAATCCTGAAAAATTAGTAGATAGAACGATTGTTACAACTTATGACTTTGCTGATTATTCTTTAAGAAAAGAAAATTGGCATTATATAAATTATGTAGATGGAAGTGAGGAATTATATAATCTGGAAAATGATTATGAAGAATGGGATAATCTAGCATATGATAAGAATTACAAAAATATAGTTGAAGATTTTAGAAAGAAATTACCTAATGATCCAGTAAAATTACCTATAGAATCTTTGATTGAATTGCAAGAACATCATATTCCTCCAGTTATATCTAGGGATTATTATTTTAGTGAAGAAAGAAAAAAATGGTTAGAAAGATTCAATAATGATTGATTAAATTTGAAAGATATATTTTAATATAAAAAATTTACGAACATGAAAGCAAATATTTTTACAATTTTATTTTTTACAAGTTATTTTGGATTTTCACAGATTAACACACCTCAACCAAGTCCAAGCTCAGAATTAGAACAAATGGTTGGTTTGACTGAAATAGAGGTTGAATATAATAGACCTTCAAAGAGAGGTAGGGATATTTTTGGTAATTTAGTTCCTTTCGGAAAGTTATGGCGAACGGGAGCCAATAGTAGTACGAAAATAAGCTTTTCAACAGA
>CAZYIL010000210.1:1861-2711 GCA_964646945.1 uncultured Marinoscillum sp.
GGAGGGAACTTATTCAATCTTTTCTGTACCTAATGAAAATAATTGGGATATAATTTTATATTCTGATGCCGAGCTTTGGGGAGTTCCTCAAGATTGGGACGATAATAAAATTGTATTCAAATCAAATTATAAGTCCCATAAATTTGAAGGAAGCAAAAGGGTGGAAACTTTCACAATATCTCTTGATAATATTACCAATAATAATTCAGATTTAGTAATCGCATGGGATGACACATATGTTAAAGTTAAAATAGATGTTCCTTCTCTTGATATGGTAGAGTCTAGTATTGAATCGACAATGAACGCTTCTCCAAAGGCATCGGATTATTATGCAGCTTCTGTGTACTACAGACAAGAAAACATAAAATTAGATGTTGCTCTTAAGTGGATGAATAAGGCTATGGAATTGACAGAAAACCCTAGATTCTTTCAGCTTAGACAACAGTCTCTGATTATGGCAGCAAATAAGAGATACACTGAAGCTATAGATGTGGCAAAAAAATCATTAGAATTATCAATCAAAGCTGATAATCAGGATTATGTTAAAATGAATAAAGATTCTATTGCGGAGTGGTCTAATAAGCTTTAATCAATGCTTATAAGTACTGAGCATTAAGGATAAACAGTAAGTTAAAACGGACATAATTACTATTATTATTTTGTAAAGAACTTAATATTTTTAAGAATCTTTTATTAATTATTTTTCGTTTTAAAGTAAACTAAAAATATAAATGTATTATCACATAGAAATTCTTTTTATTTTGATTTCAGTTATTCTATCTATTTTATCTATTACTTATTAAGAAATAAACATCAACAAATTTTTTTTTTTTAAAAAAATAAAATACAT
>CAZYIL010000211.1:0-2682 GCA_964646945.1 uncultured Marinoscillum sp.
TATCCTAGCAACGGTTATGGATTGGATGATATGGCAGGTAATGTTTGGGAATGGTGCAGTGATTGGTATGATTATAACTATTATGAAAAACAAAAATCTTTATCAGTAAATCCAAAAGGTCCTTCAAAATCGTTTGATCCACAACAGCCCTATACTATGAAAAGAGTTCTTAGAGGAGGTTCTTTTTTATGTAACTCAAGTTATTGTTCAGGTTATAGAGTATCTGCAAGAATGAAATCAAGTCCTGATACTGGAATGTCTCATACAGGATTTAGATGTGCTTGCAACTAATTCTTATTCCTTTTTTTGAAATAAAGTATATATATATTCTCTTGTATTTCCATTACTTGGATGTTTATAGGTGTAATCAAAAGCTTCTAATAACTTAAAGTCTTTACCCAATTTTTCTTCTAGAATATTTTTACTATAATTAAAAATATCTAACCCACAACATTTTTTTGCACCATTTAAATTAAATTGGGATAAAATAACAAAACCACCTTTTTTAACCATTTTTTTTAATAAATTAAAATAATTTAATTGATCAGGTTTTTTTGTAAAAAAATGTAAAACAGCTCTATCATGCCATAAATCAATATTTCTCAACTCTAATAATTTTTTTGGATTTGTGAGATCATCTTGAATATATTTTATAGAAACTTCTTTTTTAAAAGATTTTTTTGACTTTTCTAAAGCAGAAGAAGAAATATCATTTAATATGATGTTGTAATAACCCTTGGATATTAATAAGTTAATCAGCCTTGATGTTCCAGCTCCTGCATTAAAAATTAATGCGTCTTTTTTTAAATTACATTTTTCAATTAAATCTAAGGAAACGATGGGGTGCTTTTCAAACCATCCTAATTTTTCATTTGAATTTTTTTCATAGGCTTCATTCCAGTGAGAAGAATAATCATAATTATTCTGTATCATAACAATTTTTTAATTTTATTAACAAAATTATTAGAAGTAAATTGGTTTTTTTTCATTCCACTAATTCTAAAAGCTTCTTTTCCAAATTTATCATAAATAATAGTTGTTGGTAACCCATAGGCTTGATATAGGGAATAATCTCCATTTAGTTTAAGAAATTCAATTTCATATTTATTGTTTTTAACAAATGATTCTATTGTATTTAAACTTTCATTTGAAATTGCAATGAACTTTATACTATCATTTTGAAATAGTTTTTTTGCTTTTGATATATCTTCAAATTCTGCTATACATGGTTTACACCACGTTGCCCAAAGATTCATAAAAACAACATTGCCTTTATAAGAATCTATACTAAATTCATCACTATTTAAATTAATTAGTTCAGGTGTATATTCTTTTTTATTATTCTTTTTTACATTATAACAAGATGTTAATGATATTAAAAAAAGATTAAATAGCACAAGTTGTTTCATTTGTTATTATTTTTGTAAAAATAATTTTAAATATATACAATGAAAAAATACATACTACTTCTTTTAATTATTTTATCATATTCCTCAGTTTTAGCACAAAACTTTCATTCTAAAATAAAAGTAGTTGGGTTGACATGTGCTATGTGTTCATATGCTACTCATAAGAGTTTAGAGAAATTAGATTTTATTAAAGAAATTATACCAGACTTGGAATCAGCATCTTTTATTTTAGAATTTAAGGAAGACATCTTTGTTGATTTTGATTTAATTAGAGAAAAGGTTGAAGATGCAGGATTTTTTGTTGGAAGTACTGAAATTATTTTTGATGAAGATATTTTGACAATAAATGATAAACATACCTTGATTGATAATAATTTATTTCATTTTTTTTCTGATAAAGAAATAAGAACCAATGTTTTTTTGTTAGTAAATAAAAACTTTGTATCTAAAAAAGAATTTCAGAAAATTTCAGAAAGCACCTCTCATTCTTGTTATTTAACTGGAGAACATTCTGACACATGTTGTTCACACCATAATGATTTACAGTCGAATAAACTTTTTCATTTAAAATCCGATTTATAGAGAAATACTAAATCCTAATTCTTAATCTATTTAAATGAAAGAAATTAGATTAATTCTTGTGTTATTTTTTTTAGTTTATAATAATTTATTCTCTCAAGAGCTATATATAAATACAGAACCTGCCAGTCTTATACCAAAAGGTTCAAAGGTTATTAGATTAAATAATTCAAATATTTTTCTTAAAGATGTCAATGGAACCCTATTAAAGACAGCAAAGTTATTTGTGTCTTCTTTTTCATATGGAATTTCTAAACGTATAATGATCAATACTAGTTTTCAGTTCTCAAATGATCCTGATATTCCTAATAATCTAAAATTTGGGTTTAATGGGTTTAAACTATATTCAAAACAAAGAATTTTTTCAACTGACAAACAAAAATTTCATACAAGATTGTCATCTTTTATAAAATACGCTTACCATGATGATAAATTTATGAAGGACAATGTAGATATTGATTTACAAGATACAGGTTTAGAATTTGGTTTATTGGGAACACAATTAATAGAAAAACTTGCAATATCCATTACGTCAGGTTTAGGTATTTATACAACTGAGAATTTGAAACTTGCTAAAAATTGCATTTCATTTGGGTATTTAGTTTTTCCTAGAAAATATACATCTTATAAACAGACTAATTTTAATATTTATTTTGAATATATGACTAATACCTTTTTAAATAGTGATTTTCCA
>CAZYIL010000212.1:0-2665 GCA_964646945.1 uncultured Marinoscillum sp.
GTTCAGCTTGATGGTGTTGATAAAGAGATCGGGTAGTGGTGCAACAAGTTCGTCCCGATTCGCATCTTGTTCAGCAGTTTTGTGTTTTCTATCACCCCCTTTATTCTTTGGATTCTTAAAAGATTTTTTGCTGCTCTTTGGAAGAATAAACTTTCTGAGCTTCGCATTGGACGAAAAAAACCATGATATCGAACAAGGTTATGGCGGGGTCTGGGTGCCAATGCGGCCCGCAGGTGCCTGAGCCACGCAGACGTGCTTAGATCGCTCTATACCTGCCTTACCCGTCCACATTAGTAATACCTAGTGATAACAGGAGTCCCAAACCTGAACCGGGCGGGTACCCCCGGGGTGGGGTGCTACTTACCCGGTTTAAAGCAGGGCTTTTTAAAACATTGGCTATAATATTCATAAAATATTGTTTCCCCATGAAAGCGCTACTGAGTTGCAGACCCCGCAGGTATAGAGCCTTATGCTAAGGGTGGCTGCTATCAATAGTATTTAGGTTATCGGGATAATCGCTCCAACTGAACCCACTAAAGGCACTATCCACATCGGTTTGAGAGCTTCCTTGTTTAGTAGAGCCTGATGAGTTGCCTGAAGGCACTGATGCGGCCAGGTTTGCTGCGGTTTTGGCCTGGATTGTATTAGCTTCTGCCGTTGGGACTGATACGCTACTTGTTCCCACGCCTGTGTGTACTTTGACAATATCAATCAAAACATCCAGCGTCCCCAGATAAACTTTTGTAGCGTCGGCAGCCTCTAGATTGAGATTCAATGCAAGCTCACAGGAACGATACATCAGTTCTCGTGCAATCAAAACCGTTGGGTCACGCCCCCCCATGGTTACATCGCCGGTTGATTTATTATCTCCAATCGAATCACCAGCACCCCTAAGAGTAAATCCTCCAGCTGAAGTCACCGAATCGTCGACATTGGTTTCAGTACATAATCGCGTCAGTGACTTATGGTTTTTAATATAGTTTATCTGCTCATTACCTGGCACATGCAAAACACCTAAACCTTGATCAGTTCGCGCCACATAAGAGCAACCTGATACCGCCAATAGAGCTAAGGAAATACCAACACCTTTGCTTAAGTAACGAATCATAGGTCCCATCCAAAAGCGCCCTAACAAAACCGTGTCTCCCAAGCCTTTCCGGAATTAGTCATCAGAGAGCTTTCTGCTGCTTTATTCAATTTTTGCCCCCCCAGAATTATTTTTGGTACCTTCATCAGAGGAGATGCTAACTGTTCCTACCCCTTTATGGGCCTTAATTATTTTCAGTAGTGCTTTAAGTGTTGCAGCATAGATTTTTACGGCCTCAGGAGCTTCAGCATTAGTATTTAAAACTAGCTCACAGGCTCGAAACATCAGTTCACGAGTAATTAAAACCGTAGGGTCGCGCCCCCCCAGTGTGACTGCACCACTGGATTTATCATCGGCAATAGAGTCGTCTTTAGCGCCAACAGAAAAGCCGCTACTTTTGGTAGTTTGCGTATCTGTGTCAGTTTCCGCACAGAAGCGCGCCAAATCCTTATGATCTTTTATATAACTGAACTGCTCGGAGCTTTTGGCGTGCATAACTGAAACACCTTTCAGAGCATGCACCCTGTCTTTCGAGCCAAAAAAATGACAGCCAGAGATAGCCAAAAGAAAACAAGTAGTCAAACAAACTCTAAAAAAACACCCAAACATTATTAGCTTCCAGCCACATACGTATTAATCTGCTTTACAGTAGCAGGGGTTCCTTTTGTATATAGTGTTGTCACGCCTTTATTTATTTTATCCAGATTGTCAGATGTGACCCCAGTGACGCCAGCTTTAAAATAATTAGCGACGGTAGGGGTTACTACCACATCAGCCGTATTGATAAAGGCATTAATGATACCCAGAGATTCCGCCTTGGCCGTTACAAATCGTGGTTCCGTCCTTGAAAACTGGGCACCTGGATTTCCTGTCAACGCACAAGACCCATTGACTGGCGTTGTCTTTTCTTGATTGACTGTCAGTACAGGGCATACAAGTACTGCCGCCCCTGCGTCGAATGTCGTTCTGGCAGATGCGTTCAGGCCGTATACCCCGCTTTTAAGGGCGGCATCCTGAAAGACAAATGCATTAGTGGGGTTAGGCGTAGCAACCGGGAGCGGAACTAGATCTGAAAAGTAAGTCTGTTTTATAGTAGGTGGAGTGCTGCCATCATATCTATCGGGACAAACTTGCCATTGATACTCAGCTGTCCAGAGATTTCGAGATTCAGGCGTATGATGGCCAGATTTCACATACTCTTGTGAAGTTCTTATCCTGGCGGTATAAAGGCATACACCTGTTAACGACCGCACCAGCTTGCTATCTTTATCAATATACCAGTACATATCGTTGTCAGTGTCTGTTTTATCGGTATCCTGGCAGTTCACAGTCTGTACTTTTCCACCAGGCATAGCACTAAGGCACAGACCCCCTGTACCCGCCAAGCTTTGAATTTTCTGGTACACGCTTCCACTTGCAGGCGCTATATAGGTTGCTATAGCCTGCTCTGTTTTTGCGGCATTTTCGCAGAATCTAGCCACCTGGGTTTTCGGACAGCGTTCTTTGTAAATTCCCATTACCTGGTTAAAGATTACATCGCCATATTTTGTTGCGCCAGACTCGCCGGTTTTTGTTGTG
>CAZYIL010000213.1:0-2654 GCA_964646945.1 uncultured Marinoscillum sp.
ATGTTGAACGGAGGCACCCACACCACCGGCGGTGGTTTCAACTTCCGATCCGCTTCCCTAGCGGCTCGGTTGAAGCATAACCCGGATCCCTCCGTGATGTTTAGTAGCAAAGCGCATCAGGATCCGGATACGCCATTGCTCAGAGCTTATGTGGGCGATAACGTGGTATTTCGGATTCTTCATGGCATGATGAACGAAACTCATACCTTTGTGGTTTCCGGTCATGGATATCGTCCGGAACGCTATGATCGTGATTCCCGGGTGACCAATACCATCCACATCGGAATTGCCGAGCGTTACGATCTGGCCACGACGGCGGGTGGTTACCAAGGTATGGCAGGTGACTATCTTGTCTATGATGGCCGGACCTCCCATTTGGGAGAAGGCAGCTGGAGCATCTTTCGGGTTTTTGATAAAAAGCAGAAAGGTTTAAAACTGTTGCCGAATAATAAGGACTTTCATAAGAAAATTCGCAAACAACTTTGTCCTTCGGGTGCACCGGTTAAACAGTTCAGCGTGGTTGCGGTTAACAAAGAGCTGAAGTTTAACCCCAATACTGAGGATGAGATCGAAGTAGACTTCGAGCGGAAGCTCCTACTCGCTAATGAGAACGCAACGATCTTCATGCTGGAGAATGAGGTGAGCAAAGCCGCGGACGATGGTCATATGCCGCATCCGTTGACCCTTCGCGCTAACATCGGAGATTGTGTCAAGATCAAGCTGACCAATCGCTTGAAGGATAGCAAGACCTCGATCCATCTCAACAACATCGCATTCGATCCGAGAGATTCTCAAGGGATTAATGTTGGAAACAACCCCGGCGACCAAACCGTCGCACCAGGTAAATCTAAGACCTATACGTTCTGGGCGGCCCCTGATTTCAACATCAACGGTTCGTTGATTTGGGACTTTGGTAACCTGACGAGAAACGTGCGGAATGGCGCCTTCGGTGGTTTGATCATTGGTCCGCGCGGTTCGGTGTATCGCGATCCTGATACCGGGAAGGATATATCTCTCGGCAATTCCTGGAAAGCGGATGTGATCGTGGACAAATCCTATCCGGAAAACCGAGATCTTGAGAACTACCGGGATTTCGCATTGTATTTTCAGGATGAGGATAACATCATAGGTACGTCGTTCATGCCTTACTTGCAGAACGTAGCTGGTTTGACGGGTGTGAACTACCGGTTGGAGCCGTGGAGCTACCGCGAAGACGAAGGTTGTGAACTGGGTAACATTTTCACGGCCTGCGTTGCTGCGGACAGCGATCCAGCGACGCCGATTTTAAAGGCGCATGCGGGAGACAAGGTGATGATCAATGTCTTCGGTGCGCATAACGAGCAAAATCAGATGTTCAACCTGGACGGCCATCAGTGGCGCCGTCATCTGAATCAAAAGAACTCGGATATGATCGATGTTGAAGAGTTTGGCGGTGGTGAGTACATCCAGGCCTTTTTGAAGGATGGCGCAGGCGGCCGGTATCACAATCCGGGTACGTATCTCTGGCTGAATGCCCGCACGCCTTATCAACAGGCGGGTCAGTGGGGTTATTTCAAAGTATTGCCAAAGGGAGATAGTTCTATCCTGCCATTGGGCAAGGTGACTCCGCGGGGCGTGAAAGCCGAGAAAGATGTAGACGAACGGTTGAGCTTTAGGTAATTAGCCATCGGGCCGGTTGGGCTTATCCAGGTGGGGCTTTTTGAAAAAGGTGAATCGGTCGACCAATCGAAATCTTTTAAAATTGATCCTCATTTGGATGGGCCTAGTACCGGAGGAACGATTCTTAAAAAATCGAAATACGAAGTGACCTAATGACCATATAAGAAATGTATCTTTAGCTCAAAACTACTCTTAATTCAAATTTATTTGATGACTTACAACAGATCGATAAATAGGGAATTATTTAATTTTTCTTTTTTTTGCATTTTGCGCAAATTCCATAAAAGATCATTCGATACGACGGCAATTTAAAATTGTGTTGTGTGGAGACATCTTCTTTATATCTTTTAATAAGAGGATGTTCAAATTTCTTCATCATTTTACATCGAGTGCAACACAAATGGTCATGATTTTGCTTATGATAAAGCTTCTCGATGACCTTTTTCCTTCCCGGTAAAGAATTTTCGATCGCCAGACCACAATCCTTAAAAATATGTACGGTTCGATATACCGTGGCGATCCCAATCGATGAATCTAACTCTTGGGATTTTTTAGATAATTCATCGATATTAGTTTTGCCTTTGATTCCTGTAAAAGCTTTCAGAATGGTTTCTCGCTGGCCCGTTAGTTTCAGGCCTTAGCCTTTGATGTAGTCTGCGAGGATTTTTTGTTCAGCGTTTATCATCTTTTTTAACTAAAAAAAAAATCAAAAATGGGTTGACAAAAATAACAAAAAATATAATATTGAAAATCATTTTCATTTTCAATATATTATTGATTAATAACCAAAGATATTTGTTTTAATTAAATTGGGGACTAAACCCGGAAATAATGGTCCGCGAGGGAAAGAAATCGGAATATTTATTAGAGAAATATTTAAATTTTTTTTGATTTTTAATCTTTTATAGCCATAGCGTTTTTACTAATTCCTTATTAATTAGAAATAAGATTCTATTTAACAATTCGCTCTCTTCCTGTGTATCTGATTTGATTTT
>CAZYIL010000214.1:0-2653 GCA_964646945.1 uncultured Marinoscillum sp.
GATGTTAAAACTCCAAAAGATGTATTGAATGTCATTGGGACGGTTATAAAATCAATAGGCGATGGCAAGTTAGACGCTGATCAGGCGAAAACTTTGGCAGGAATACTGGAGGTTCAGAGAAAATCAATCGAGACGGTTGAGATCGAACAAAGAATCACCGCTCTGGGAAAGGCCGCTCAGCGTTAAGGGAAAACGTCATGCGATTTGTTCGAAGGATGGAAAAACTTGATGACCACTTTTGCGGGAGAACTTTAGAGGTCAGCGAATCATTGTTAAAACAATATCTGGGTGACAAGTTTTTTAAGATGGCTAAGGAACTTCTTAAGGGACCGCCTTACATGGTGACATTTCCTGACATGGACAAACCTGAATACAGACCGCTCAATGAACTTGCCAATAGCGAGCTTATAGGCACCATCATGATGCAGAGTGATAAAGAATCCCTATCAAGCAGCAAAATAAAATCATTTATTAGCACTCGTCAAAAAGGAGTGCTAATAAATTAATAATTAGAGGTTGCCTAATCTTAAGGTTGTTTATATTATTTTTATAGAAGTGCGACTTTCACTCTAAAGGAGGTGCTGATTACAAAAACAATTCCATCTTTTGTTGAAGTTGATTCCAGTTTCTACCTTAACTTTTTTACGGAGCTCTCATTATGGTTAAAAAGTTTACACATCTGGACACTGGGGATATCGAGACGACAGAATCTTTTTTTTCCAATCAGTTTTTAAAGGCTCGCATAGAAAGTGGAAACCCATCGAACGAGGGACTTGATTTAATTCTTGATGAGGGTCGAAGTGATAATTGGCAGGAAAAAAATTGGAAGCAAGTCAAAGACAATCAACTAAAGTACGATGAAGATGTTAATCAGTACATCACGCTAATTCTTTCCGATATGGTTGAGGGTAGGTCACAAACCCTAATAAATAAATACATCGTTAGTATGGATTCAGATGCAGGACAAACCGTTATGGACACCAATGAACGGTCAAAGAAATTTATTGTTTATCGGATTAACGCAGATTATCTCCTGCTTAATATGGGCTTGATGCGGCAAGATACAAATATTCTTGGAAACGCTTATACTGATAAAGGTGGGTTTTATTACTCTTCAGCGGCTTCATGTTTAAAAGAGGTTTTAGGAGGTAGATCTGGTTTGTCCGATACGATGGAAAAATTGTCATGCCAATTTGTAAAGTACGTGAGAATTTTAAGGCATATGAAAAACTCTGATAGCAATTTCCTCAGTTTTAATTTTAAATTATCAAAATTAGAAATTAAAAAATTAGAGAGGACTCTAACAGAAGAATTGGCTATAAAGAAAAACTCTAGTGGGTAATGATTGAGAAGATCAGGAAGTTGAGGGCTTAATTATTTGAGTCACTTGCATTCTCTTTGATTTTCAATACTTCCATTTTAAGGGCTTTTGAAAAAAATAATGCACTGTCTATCGATGACTGAAGAACATCTCTCATTGCGGTATATTGACATATAGGAAACAAACCCATTCCCGCTATTAATACTAAAGTTGCTGTTCCCCAACCTGTATAAAAGAAGAGAATTAAACCAATAATTGATAGAGAAAATGCGAATAATCTTAGACTAGACTGTCTTAGCCTTTTGCTTTCTGGCATTAATCCCTTTATATACATGAAACCAGATTGATTTCTATCCAAAATGGCCTGAATTTTATTACTCTTATATTTCTCAATAAAATCTAAATGGGCTTCTTTAATTTCTTCTGGTATCTCTTCATATTCCGGCTTATGTTCTAGTTTTCCGCGAAAATAAAGACTTATGATCCACAAAGCCATTCCAACTGAGCCTAAGATTAACCTTATTTTAATAGACTCTTGCGCATTGAACGAGTCATCGTTTAAAGAAAAAACCCCGATCAAAAATATACCTGCAAAAAATTTACAAGCTACTTCAAGGAAACTTATCATTTATCATATCTCCTGTTTCTAAAGTTCTCCTTTTCTTATTAAATCCCTTACCATCGCATTCGCAGTTGAATACTTTTGTTTTATTTCAACCTCTTCTTCTAACGTTATTTTATCTCTCCATTTTTCATATCTAATCGCAAGCTCAGGGTATATCCAATTATCTTCACCTTGAAAGTTTGGATGTGGAATTTCAGGGTTACCATAGCGAATGAATAGCTTACTTCCTGCCCTTACCGCCTCTTCCGGTGAGTGGTTTTCTTCTCTCATACGATTGTAATGATTCATGGAGGGTACTTTACTAAATTCATGGTCTAAAACAATCCAAACGCCGGGACGATTCCAATACTTCAAGTAATCTTCTTTTGTTAAACCACACTTTGCCTTTTTATCAAAATCCGCAGTATCCTTTATCTTTATGTCCCCAAGATTATTCACTCCCCTAAACCCAATTTTTTCCGCATCTTTTATGCATTTATTCAATAATTGTTTGCATTCATTTTCAGAAAAGAAAGGACAATAATTTTTTATAGTGATTAGAAATTGTTTTTCTTCGTCCGTATATTTAATTCCGATCTTTTTGAAGAATTTTATAAGTCCAAACAACATTCGGCGACTTGGTGTCGTCAATATCTATATGCAAAAACGAATCGGCTATGCCAATCCGGTTGATGTCTTCAGAGCCGTACATAAGGATTTGAATGAGA
>CAZYIL010000215.1:0-2606 GCA_964646945.1 uncultured Marinoscillum sp.
TTAGGTATGTCTTCTATCTTGGCCTCTTCTGCTGGTTTTTCTTCAGCCTTAGGTGTGTTTTTTTTAACAGAAACATTCTTTTTATCTTCTTTTTTATACCTCAAATTAAACTTTTCCACTCTTCCAGCGGTATCTACAAAAATTTTCTTCCCTGTATAAAACGGATGAGAAGCAGAGCTTACTTCAACTTTTACTAAAGGGTATTCTTTACCATCTTCCCATTTTATTTTTTCATTAGATTTTATAGTAGAACGAGTAAGAAATTTAAAATTGCTTTGTACGTCCATAAAAACAACTTCTCTATATTCTGGATGTATCCCTTTTTTCATTATTAATTATTTACTTTTATTGTTTAAAGGTTTGCAAAGCTATGTAATTGTTCTTTTTTTACAAAAAATGAATAAAATAATATTTATAATTTAGCAGAATGAAAACATACCTAAGGATTTTAACTTTTGGAAGACCATTTGGTAAAAACATCATTTCATATTTAATTTTTACATTATTTTATGTTGTTTTTAGTATGATTAATTTTTCTGTTTTAATTCCACTGTTAAATGTTTTATTTGATCAAGTTGAAATATCTAAAATTCAAGAATTTAATACTCAACCTACTTTTTCAGTAACTATAGATTATTTAAAAAATATATTTTATTATTATTTTGGACTATTTATTAATGAAGGAGGAAGAAAGGAAGGTTTAAAATTTGTTTGTATAGTTATTATTTCATCCGTTTTTCTTGCAAATATTTTTAGATACTTGTCCTCAATAATTTTAGCTAAAATAGGTGTTAGATTAATTACAAATCTTAGAAACAAGGTTTACAATTCTATCTTATTATTCAATTTAAGTTATTTTACAAATAAGAAAAAAGGCGATATTATATCAAGGCTTACTACTGATATTCAACAAATAGAATTGTCAGTCATAAATTCATTAAGGATTTTCTTAAAAGAGCCAGCTTTGCTAATTGGTTTATTTCTTATTTTAGGATATCTCTCTATAGAATTAACACTTTATACTCTTATATTAATCCCTATTGGAGGGTTAATAATTTCCTATCTAGCAAATAAATTAAAAATTAAAGCAGCATTAAGTCAAAGTGCTCTAGGAAAAATAAATAATGTGATTGACGAAACATTAAGTGGCATAAGAATCATTAAGGCATATACTGCAAATTTATTTATGGTAAAAAAGTTTGATAAAGAAGTTCAAAATTATGGTAATAACAACTTAATGATGTACAAAAGATATGAACTTGCTAGTCCTATGTCAGAATTCCTAGGAGTTGCCACTGTTGCAGGAATCCTTATCATAGGAGGTAATATGGTTTTAGATAACAAGTCTGAACTATCAGCTTCAGAATTCATTGCATTTATTATAATCTTCTCTCAAATCTTGAAACCAGCAAGAGCTCTTTCAGATGCATACGCTATAGTTCAAAGAGGAATTGCATCTGCTGATAGAGTATTTGAACTAGTCGATTTAAAACCAATAATTGATGAAAGAAATATTGGGTCTGACATACATAATTTAGAGTTTGAAATTGAATTTTCTAATGTAAGTTTTTCATATGAGAAAACGGCAGTTCTGCATAATATTTCTCTTAATATTAAAAAAGGAGAAAGTGTGGCATTAGTTGGTCCATCAGGAGGAGGAAAATCAACTATCGTTGATCTTTTAACAAGATTTTATGATTGTTCAAGCGGAAAGATTTTAATTGATAATAAAAATTTAAAAGAATATAAAATTGAAAGCATTAGAAATCTTATGGGAATTGTTACTCAAGATTCTATCCTCTTTCATGATTCAATTAAAAATAATATTTCCTTTGGTTATCCAAAAATAGATTTTGAAAAAATAAAAAATGCAGCTTTTATCGCTAATGCTAAAAATTTTATTGAAAATTTAGATGAACAGTACAATACAATAGTAGGAGAGCGAGGCATGAAATTATCTGGTGGTCAAAGACAAAGAATATGCATTGCAAGAGCTATATATAAAAATCCTCCTATTTTAATTTTGGATGAAGCGACTTCTTCTCTAGATTCAGAAGCAGAAAAAAAAGTTCAAAACGCTATTGAAAAAATAATGGAGAAAAGAACTTCAATTATTATAGCACATAGATTAAGCACAATACAAAATTGTGATAAAATCGTTATAATTGATGGTGGAAAAATTATTGGAGAGGGAAAACATGACTATCTTATAAAAAATAATCCTACTTATATCAAACTGATTAAAATGCAAAATATAACTTAAATGGATATAATTAAAAGAGAACTAGGCGAGTCAAAAATTATTTTAGAAAAATTTATTAAAGAAGAAGAAACTTTAAAAAAATTAAAAGAAGCTTCCAAATTAATGAGTGAAACAATCAGGAAAGGTGGAAAAATAATTTCTTGTGGAAATGGCGGATCCATGTGTGATGCAATGCATTTCGCTGAAGAACTTACCGGAAAATTTCATGAAGAAAGAAAATCATTACCAGCCATTGCAATTTCAGATCCTTCCCATATTACATGTGTAGGGAATGATTATGGATTTGATTATGTTTTTTCAAAGTTTATAGAAGGGATTGGAAAAAATGGAGATACACTTTTGG
>CAZYIL010000216.1:0-2543 GCA_964646945.1 uncultured Marinoscillum sp.
CTTTTGAAACTCCGTTCACCACGACGCAGTTCCGCTTCACTTCATCACTTAAGGATGCAATGCTGAATTGCTCGAAATCATCGAATACAATCTTTTCGTAAATTTCATCCGTTATGATCAGTAATTCTTGTTTAAGGGCAAACTCGGCAATCCTCTCCAGTTCTTTCTTGGAATAGGCCGATCCTGTTGGATTCGATGGACTATTTAGAATCAATGCACGGGTTTTGGGAGAGACCTTTTCTATCAATTGATCCGGAGTGGTTTTAAAATCTGTCGTTGCGTTGGTAGGGATGATAACCGGTGAAGCGCCTGCCAGTTTGACCATTTCAGGATACGAAACCCAAAAAGGTCCCGGAATTAATACCTCATCTCCTTCTTCCCAAAGTACCTGGGCTAGATTGTAAATCGAGTGCTTTGCTCCGCAAGAAACGATAATCTGGCTTGGATCATAATTCAAACCGTTTTCGGATTTGAATTTTTCAACGATGGCCTTTTTTAAATCGACCGTCCCTGAAGCGGGGGTATAACAAGTTTGGTTGTTCTGGATGGCGCGGATCGCCGCTTCTTTAACATTGTCAGCTGTGGAAAAATCCGGTTCTCCAGCTCCAAAGCCGATGACATCGACTCCTTGAGCTTTCAGCTCCTTGGCTTTAGCATCGATAGCCAATGTCATTGAGGGTTGAACCTGCTGGATACGTTGTGCGATTTTCATTGGTGATTATTGGCTTGATACAGTTCCTTAGCTACAGATTTTGGAACCAGGTTTTTAACATCCCCGCCATGACGAGCCACTTCCTTTACAAAACTGGAACTAAGAAAAGAATATTCTTGACTGGGAATCATGAATACGGTTTCCACAGAGTCATTCAAATTGCGGTTCATCAAACCCATTTGAAGTTCAAATTCAAAATCTGATACGGCCCGCAGTCCCTTGATGATAACACTTGCCTTATGAAACAGGGCGAAATCGATCAAAAGATTGTTGAAAGCCAAAACTTCAATTTTAGGGTTTTTCCGAAATTCGTCTTTAATAAATTTCACCCTTTTTTTCAGGGAAAACAAAGGATTTTTCTTCGGGTTCAGGGCAACCGCAACAATCACTTTATCGAATAAATTAGCCGCCCGTCGCATGATATCGAGGTGTCCATGCGTTACAGGATCAAACGTTCCCGGGTATACGGCCATGCGCTTTTTTGCCATAAATGGAGAACTCTGTAAATTTGAAAAAAGGGATTATATCGCCTTATGGGTAAAGCTCAAAGGTAAAAAGCCCTATTCCCTGCAAAACCAATAGTAAAAAATTGCATAAACTTATCGCGGGTTTCGAGATCCGTTTGGGGACTTTACAAATTTATCTAGAAACGTTATAAATCAAAATCTTATGAGACATGCTTCGGTCAGTCGCGGGAAGGGCTGTCAGCAATAAGTGATCGGCGGACATGTTTTAGTTTGTCCATTAGCGGTTCCGGATGAGCTTCGATCTGAGGTCAAAAAAGCCTTGGTTTTTTTTTGATACTAGTTTTTTATATTTTTTGAAGCATTTACTCAAAGTTACTCTGCTCTTTTTAAAAAATGGAAACCGTTCCGAAACCCTCAGGCCCTCTTTTTTCAGGGGACCATGTAGTTAACCTGTATTACTTGAATGAGCTGTATCAGATGATCGCCGATTACGTGGCAGATCAAATGAGACAGGGTTATGGATTCGAACTTCCCCTGACCGCGGGGGTATGGGGGGGGACCTATCTCATTGCCCACGATGATGGTCTTTGCAAGCGGCGCGTCTGGCGTTATTACAGCATCGTTAACCTTCCGCAGAATAGTCCGCTCGATAAGCACTCTAATCTGGAACGATTTATCGGAGTTTATTACAAAACCTTTGCGGATGTTTTTCGCCCTTACGGTTTAAGTTTGGATCTCAAAATGTGGGGAGGGCGATTACCTTTTAGTAATAAGGCCAAACCCACTATCACGATGCATATGGAGGATGCGAAACAACAAGTCCGTTGGCTTCGCGCTTTTTTTGTTTGGAATGCGGTCAGTTGGGAGCAGTCCGTTATCCACGATTTAGTTCGAAATATAAAAGTGCTCAAACAATCCCTCGATCTGGACCGTAAACCGCCCCTGACCAAAACTGACGAAATAAAATATCTCATGCAAGATGTCATTATCACTTACTACACCATCAATAAGGCCTGTAGTGAGGATTTTATCGAACATGCTGATCCGATCATCCAGAAAATTACCGGACGCTTTTTAGAGGGATTGTACGATCCGAAAGAGATACAGGAGCTTTATCAGGTGATGTATCGTAATGCACTCATTTATGGATTTGAAGAAGCACTTGCCGGTCCGTTTGGGCATGCGGGTCTTGATATTCAAAAGATCGAACAATGGCCTGTTGAAAAAATCAATTGGGTGCCTGACGAACTCCAAGAAAAACTTATTCCCCCCATCCAAGAAATTTTCGCAAAATTTAAACGGAACTTGGAATCCGCCAGCGCATAGAAGTTATCGCCCGGGAGTTTCTCTTTCCGATTTAATTT
>CAZYIL010000217.1:0-2542 GCA_964646945.1 uncultured Marinoscillum sp.
AAGAATGTCGCATCTTTTTGTAGAATCTTATGAAATACTTAATGAAGATAAATCATTGTTATTAAAAACAATATTTTCTTTAGAATCCAAATCAATTTCTAGAACAGTATCGGTATCTTTTTTTTTCATCTATAAAACAAAAATACAAAATTAATTTGATCTTGGATCAATTGGATAATTAGAAAATAATTTATTGACTCCACCGCTTTCTTTTAATATATTTTTCCAAATATTGCCATGCTTATTTGAAAAAATTATTTCCGAATCAAATTCTGGAATAACTATCCATGAATTGTCTTTAATTTCATTTTCCAATTGACCAGTTGACCAGCCAGAATATCCTAAAAAAAATTTATAATACTTAAAATCTATTTTATTATTTAAAATCAAATGTGTTAATTTTTTAATGTTTTTTCCAAAAAAAATATCTTTATTTATAGAAATACTGTTTTCTTCTAAATTATCATGTTTATGAATAAAATAGATGTCTTTATTATTAACAGGGCCACCTAAATAAATTTTTTCTTTAATAAAAATATTATCTGAAACATCATTTAAATTAATATTCAGAGACTTATTTACTTGAAAACCTAAAGAGCCATTTTTATTATGTTCACAAATTAAAATAACAGATCTACTAAAATAAGAATCAATTAAAAAAGGTTGAGACACTAATAAACTTCCTCTTTTAACTTCAAGTTTTGAATTAAAATTAAAATAATCAATATCCATATAATTAGTTAATAATAGAATAAATTTATAATAAATATAATAAAATGGTAAAAAATTTATTTAAAATGAGAACTGATTATAAAGGTGATCATTTAAATCAAAATGATTTAGATAAAAATCCAATAAACCAATTTAATAATTGGTTTATTGAAGCTGAAAGAAAAAATATTTTAGAAGCTAATGCAATGATTCTATCAACAATAAATAAAGATAATTATCCAAGTTCTAGAACTGTTCTTTTAAAAGGGGTTAATAAAAAAGGTTTTATTTTTTTTACAAATTATAATAGTAATAAAGGAAAAGAAATTAGTCATAATTCTAATGTAACATTAAACTTTTTATGGAAAAAAATAGAAAAACAAGTAATCATTCAAGGTAAAGCAAAAAAAGTAAGTAATTCAATATCTACTAATTTTTTTAATTCAAGACCACGAAAATCACAAATTGCAGCATGGGCATCTAATCAAAGTGAAAAAATAGAAAATGTAAAAGTTCTAAAAGATAAATTTACCAAAATAGAAAAAGAATTTGAAACAATAAAAAATATACCAAAACCAAATCACTGGGGAGGATATATTGTTTTACCAAACAAAGTAGAATTTTGGCAAGGAAAAAAATCTAGATTACATGATAGAATATGTTATATATTTGACAAAAGTTGGAAGAAATTTAGACTTTCTCCTTAAATAATTTGTAATAAATTTTTAATTCCTATTTTCTTACTAGAAAGATAACCTTCTCCATGATCAACACCTATTGAATGTCCCAGTTCTATAGATCTTGCTTTAATAAATTTCATAAAATGTTTCGAGGAAATATAAGTATTAGGTTCTTTAATTTTAGAATTATAAAATTGACTTTTAAAAAAAGATATTGATTTAATTTTTTCTTTAAAAAATGGTGATATATCAACAATAAAATCTGGATCTAAATATTTATCTTGAATCGAATATAAAATTAATTCTGGACTCCATTTATTTTGATCAATACCATTGTATTTGGTTTTATATTTCGATAACCCTGAAATAAAACATGATTCATATACCATTTTAGAAGCTTTTTCATGATCAGGATGCCTATCTTTTAAAGAATTTGTAATTATAATTTTTGGTCTATATTTTCTAATTTCTTTAATAAGCAATTTTTTATTTTTATTGTTGTTTTTAAAAAAAACATCTTTGAAATTAAGATTATCTCTAAATTCAACCTTCATAAATCTAGCAGAATTTGTAGCTTCCTCAATTCTTATTGCTGAGTTTCCTCTTGTCCCCATTTCTCCTTTTGTTAAATCAATCATTCCTACTTTCATACCAGAATTAATTGAAGAAATGATTGTTCCTGAACAAGAAAGTTCCGCATCATCTGGATGAGCCATTATTATTAAAAGATCAACTTTCATGATATTTTTTTCACAGATAAAAATTTTTCACTATCTAATGCTCCCATACATCCAGATGCTGCCGCTGTTACCGCCTGTCTATAAATTTTGTCTTGCGCATCACCAGTTGCAAATATACCATCTATGTTAGTTTTAGTAGTGCCAGGTTTAGTTATGATATAGCCATTATCATCCATATCAAGATAAGGTTTAAAGATTTTTGTATTTGGTTTATGTCCAATTGCAATAAAAAGACCAGAAATATCTAGTTTATATTCTGTATTTTTTTTGTTATTTTTTACTAATATAGAACTAATATTATCATTACCTAAAACCTCTTTAACTTCAGTGTTCCACATTAATTCTATTTTTCTATTCTTAATGACTCTTTCTTGCATAATTTTTGAAGCACGCATAATATCACGTCTAACA
>CAZYIL010000218.1:0-2520 GCA_964646945.1 uncultured Marinoscillum sp.
ACTGACCGTCTTTTCCTAATTCAAAAACCCCTACTTCTTTAGGGTTTGTTGGATCTTCAATATTTAAAATATAATACTTTTGACCTGCACTTAAAGCATATACATGATTTTGATATATAAATAAGTTATGAACACCACCTGTTAAGTTCTTGGTATATTCAGATATGATTGTAACATCGTAAGGATTTGACACATCTATTATTATAATTCCGTTTTTTCTATTTGAAGCACCTTCCCTACTAATAATGCATATTCTCCCATCTTCAGATACTTTAACATCATTTACTGTTCTTGCATCTACTTGAACACTATCTATTTTTATTATATTTGAAGGTTCTGTTACATCCCAAAAGTAAGAAGTACCATCAGCCCCCCAAGTTCCTGTAACAGCATAATCTCTACCATCAACACCTTCAAAAACCCAAAAATCCGAAGTATGCTTATCATTAACCAAGCCAGTACCAACTTTCAAAACATCTCTTTTAACATTTCTATCATAAACATTTAAAGCTTTCGAAGATGAAACATTGCCTAAAGTTGCAGAAATTAAATATTTTCCAGAGACATCCCCTACAAACCTACCATCATTCATTATGATGCCAGATGATGTATTACTTTTATCAAATGATTTTCCGGTAAAAGAAAAATCGAAAGGCATCTCATCATCAATTACTTCACCTTTCTTATTATAAGCAATAGCTTCAAATTCAACAACATCTCCAGTTCTACATTCATTTAAATTTGATGTTAGTTTAATTTTTTCAACAGGATTTTTAAGAATATCTATATTAATCCTTCCGGTTATACCTTCAAAACTAGCTTCAAGAATCGTTCTTCCTGGCTTAACTGCCTTAACATTATTTACAGCATCTATTTCAATTAGATTATTTGATGATTTTAAAGAAAAATTTACGTTGTTTCTAACAAATCCCTTCTCATCTATAACCTCATAGGATATAGGAATATAAGTTCCAGAATAAATTTTATCTTTTTTAATTAAAAGATTAATTTCTTTGACTTTGGGATATTTTACATCAACATCAAAAGTTCTACTTAACCTTTTACCACCTTCTCCAATACATATAACAACTATTTCATGAATACCTGGCTCATTAGCTTTAATAGTTCCAGTTTCATTATCTACAGTTATTGATTTTGCAGAACTAAAAACTCCTCTTTTATTATAATAAATCATCCTACTGCAATCTGATTTTTTTCCATCAGAATCAACTACAAAGCTTATAGGTGTAAAAGAATCACCTAAATTCATTTTATGATTTTTAAGATTTGATTCTATAGTTTTTTGTTGAGAAAATATATTAAAAACTATAAAAAATAGTAATAATATTAATTTGAGTGTTTTCATAATTTAAATTGTTTATTTATTTTTCTTTAAAAATCCATTTAGCCAATAGTTTTGTGGATGGATCTAATATAATTTCATTTGGTTTATATTCTGAAGGAATATAATATCTCCTTGTGTTTTTATCAAGATTTATAGTTTCTATTTTATTAAAATTTACATTATCATAATAAGTTTCAAATTCTAAAGGCATTTCAAAATAATATCCATCATTTTGAACTTGGTCAATATTAATTATAATTTGTTTTTTCTTATCATCATATTTCCATTCACCATCAAGAACTATATTTCCGCCTTTGTATAACCACTGATCGAAAAAGCTTTCCAAATCAATATTTGAAGCTTTTTCCATCTCTATCTTGAATTTTTCAGTAGATGTATTAGAATTATAGTATTTTTTATAATAATTCCTAACACCTAATCTAAAAGCAAATTCACCAATATAATTTCTCAACATATGCAATACCCACGCTCCTTTTTGATATTGAAGATCATAGGTTAAAACATTTTTCATATCAACTAGATTGTGATGAACAATACTTGCTTTTTTATTATTTTCATAAAAGTTAAAAACTCTTTCTTTTGCTTGTTTTAAGCCATTAACAAAATCATCTCTACCATAAGCATGTTCTCTAAAAAGTAATGTAAAATATGTAGCAAATCCCTCACTCAACCATACATCATCCCAATCATATTCTGTAACACAATTTCCAAACCATTGATGGGCAATCTCATGAATGATTACATTTCTCCACCTGACACTTCTTTCACCTGTTACTGAAACATCACTATAAAATATAGCAGTGGCAGATTCCATTCCTCCTTTTACACTATTAGATTGTACATTAGCTAGTTTTTCATAAGCAAAGGGCCCTACATAGTCAGAAAAAAATTCTAAGGTATGTTTTGTGGGAATTTTAAAATCATAAAAACCCTTATCTCTATCTTGCTTATAGACCCATGTTTGAATTGATTTACCATTAAAATAGTCTACAAAATCAACAGCAAACTCCGCAACACCTATTGCATACAACCAACAAGAAATAGGCACAGATTGTTTCCAATGAGTTTTTTTTAAATTATTTTCAAGATTTGACTCCTCAACTAAAAGTCCATTTGATATTACTTGATAATGATTTGGAGCAATTATTATAAAA
>CAZYIL010000219.1:0-2513 GCA_964646945.1 uncultured Marinoscillum sp.
TATTCTAAACAATCGCCCAAATTTACAAACTATTTAAAAAAAATTAATTTAGCAAGCGCCCTTAAAGGGAACAAAATTGATAAAAAAGCAATAAGAGAAGATATTTTTAACAATACAAAAAAAAGAAAACTGCTGGAAAAATACCTCCATGATGCAGTTAAAAAATCTAGGAATGTTTTTTTAAAAAAACACAGTCAAAAAAAAACACAAATTGTTTTTTTAGACATTCCTCTTTTGTTTGAAAACAAGTTAGAAAAAATTTGTAACTATACTATACTTTTTTATGCACCACTAAAAACACGAAAGCAGCGGGCAATAAGAAGAAGGGGCATGCAGAAAGGAATATTAGAAAAAATAATTAAAAGCCAACTAAGTGATGTGGTTAAGAAAAAAAAAGCAGATTTTGTTATAAATACATCTCTGGGCAAAAATCAGTGCTTCAATAAAATTTCAAAAACAATTGAAATAATAAAAGATAAATAAAATGCGCGAAATAGTTTTGGATACTGAGACAACGGGTTTAAATTATAGGGCGGGCGACAGGGTTGTCGAAGTTGGTTGTGTTGAGCTAATAAATCACGTGTCTACAAAAAACAACCTACAATTTTATTGTTCAACAAACAAGGTTATTAATGATGAGGCGGCCAAGGTTCACGGTTTAACAAATTCTTTTTTAAATCAACACCCCCCCTTTAAAAACCAAGTAAAAAAATTTTTGAAATTTATTGGAAATGATCACTTGATAATTCACAATGCTGAATTTGATGTCGGCTTCATAAACAATGAACTAAGGCTTTTGGGAATTGAGCCGCTTAAAAACAAAATAATTGATACCGTTTCTCTTGCTAGGAAAACATTAAATACTAGAATTGCTAATTTGGATTATTTGTGTCGGCGATTCCAAATAGACTTAAGCGAAAGAGGCCTGCACGGCGCCCTGCTTGATTCTCAATTGCTAGCTGAGGTTTATTTGGAGCTTATTGGAGGAAAGCAAATTTCCATGAATTTAAATTTAGAAAAAGAAGCCAAAGATGTAGCGTCTAAAAAAAATGTGGAAAAACCCCACCTTGTTTCAAGGGTTGTATTGACTGATAAAGATATTTTACTTCATAGGAATTTGGTTAAAGGAATTAATAATTCTTTGTGGAAAAAATTTGACTACTAAAATTTGGTAAAGTTCACTATATAGTAATAATGGTATATGGAGATTTGCAAATATTTGACTTAATAATTTTTGCAGCCATCGCTATTTTTTTAATTTATCGTTTAAGAAACGTGCTTGGAAGAAGAACTGGATTCCAGGGACAAAAAAATACTATTGAAACAAAAAACAACAAGGTTGAAAATATAAAAAAATTTGAACCGCAATTAAAAGACAACGAAACTAAACTTTTTCTTGCTTATGAGACCCTAAGTGACTTTGATCATAAAAAATTTCTTGAGGGCGCTAAATTTGCATTTGAAACCATTATTAATGCCTTTAACAAAGGAGAAAAAAAGGCACTTAAGCCCCTTTTAACAAAAGAAGCCTTTTTGTCTTTTGAGCAAGCCATTGATAACAACGACAACAACCCCGATTTTCAATTTTATTCTTTAGTGCTTGATGCCGTAGAAGATGTGGTTGTTGAGAATGATTTAATTAACATAACCCTTAAATTTACAAGCGAACAATTTAAAAATAACGATGAAGGCAATATTATAAAAAAACAAGATGTCTGGACTTTTCAAAAAAAAATAACTAGCAAATCCCCAATTTGGTTTTTGGCCTCTACGTAACTTGAAAAAACATACACTCCTTAAAAATAGAATTAAAAAACACGAAGGTTTTAGAAATTTTGCTTATCTTGATCAATTAGGATTTCCAACCATTGGATATGGACACCTAATAAAACCCAATGAAAAAATATATTTTACAAAAAGATTTTCTAAAAAATTTTTATTAAATTTATTTAATTTGGATTTTTATAATGCGGTCACGCAATATGAAAGGCATTACAATAAATTTAATTTTTCAAGTAACATTAGAGAGGTTTTGATTGAAATGATATTCCAGCTAGGCATTAGGGGACAAAAAAAATTTTTGAAAATGAATAAATACCTAAAAAAAGGGGATATTTTTATGGCATCTTTAGAAATGGTTAATAGTCTTTGGTATGCCCAAACCCCTAAAAGAGTAGACGATTTAATAAATATTTTGTAAAAACAGCATAATGAAAAAAAAAAAAAATGATATTTTTGTTAATTCAATAAAGGGGGTAACCCCAATTAAAAAAAATAACAAGATTGAAAAAGATATGCCGGCAATTAATGAAAATATTTCTTTTCAAAAAACCACAAAAAATAAACCATCGCCCTCTACTACAAAAAAAATATCTGACAAGATAAATATTAGTAAATTTGAAATAGAAACAAATAAAATTAACAAAAAACTCAAGAAAGGGAAAATACCAATTGATAAAAAAATTGATTTTCATGGACTGTCCCTTTTGGATGCTGATAACCTTTTTGTTTAT
>CAZYIL010000220.1:0-2511 GCA_964646945.1 uncultured Marinoscillum sp.
AGAACCTGAAATGCTGGCATCCATCTGAACAGAGGAACCAGTCCAACCTTGATCGTCAACTACAATAATAACAAAATTTGGTGGTTGTGCAAATGCTTGATTGGAGCAAAATACAAAAAAAATATACCAGAAAAATAGGAATTTATAAAATTTGAAATTTATAAACTTTGGATAATTAATAATAATTAAATTTTATATACAAAAATAATATAATAAAGTCATCTCTTTATTACATATAAATTATTAAATCAACTTATATTTATATTATTACAATATTTTAAAAATATATATAAAATTATTATAGAATATTTAAATATTTTATAAAAAAATTAAAGTTAATTTGAAATAATTATAAATAATTATAAAAAAATAAAAATTTTTTTAATTTATAAATATGTTCGGGAATAAAATATTTTATAATTGATAAAATTTTTTATTATGACAAGCATTAATAAAACAAAACTTGAATATATATGGTTGGATGGTAATCATCCTACTCAAACTTTAAGAAGTAAAACACTAATTCAAAGAAATTTCTCCGGATCATTAAATGATTGTCCTATCTGGTCATTTGATGGTAGTTCTACCAATCAAGCTAGCGGTAATAATTCAGACTGTTTATTAAAACCTGTTGCAATATTTCCAGACCCCGATAGAATTAATACTTATTTGTTAATGAATGAAGTTTTAAATGCTGACAGTTCCCCTCACAAAACAAACGGAAGAGCAACAATTGATGATGATGATAATGACTTTTGGTTTGGATTTGAACAAGAATATTTTTTTTGGAATACTGAAATAAATAAACCCTTAGGATTTCCTGAAAAAGGATTCCCTAGTAGACCACAAGGTCCTTATTATTGTAGTGTTGGAAGTCAAAATGCTTTTGGAAGAGAAATCGTTGAAAATCATTTAGATCAATGCTTAAATGCTGGTATTAATGTTGAAGGAATTAACGCTGAAGTAGCACCTGGTCAATGGGAATATCAAATTTTTGCTAAAGGAGCAAAGAATGCTGGAGATCAAGTTTGGATTGCTAGGTATCTAGCTGAAAGGAATGCTGAAAAATATGGAGTCTCTATTAATTTACATCCAAAACCAATCAAAGGAGATTGGAATGGATCAGGTATGCATGCAAATTTTTCAGACTCTACTTTAAGATCATGTGGTAAAGAAAAGATTTTTAATAAAGTATGTGAAGCATTTAAAAATAATATTAATTCACATATTAAAGTATATGGAGCTCACAACGAAGAAAGATTAACTGGAAAACATGAAACTCAATCTATTGATCAATTTAGTTACGGTATTTCTGATAGAGGAGCTTCAATAAGAATACCAATTGGGACTCTTGAAGATGGGTGGAAAGGAAGACTTGAAGATAGAAGACCGGCCTCAAATGGAGATCCTTATAGGATAGCATCAATTATAATTAAAACGACTAAGTCCGCATATTAATTTTTTCTTAGATTTGTATTAAATTAATATTCTTTATAAATGAATTTTTTTCAAATTATACATGAAAGTTTTGAATCTATAAAATCTAACAAACTTCGAGTTTTTTTATCTTCTGCTATTATTTCTATTGGAATATCTTCTTTAGTTGGTATTTTAACTTCTATTGATGGTATTAAAAGTTCTGTAACGGATAGTTTTTCAAATTTAGGTTCAAATATTTATACAATAGAAAGCTCACGTGACCAAAGAGGTAGAAATAGGGGAGTGAAAAAGAAAAATAATCCACCGTTAAAATATAGAGAAATTAAAAAGTTTGTAAATAATTATAACGGAACAGGCCTTTTAAGTGTTAATTCATGGGTTACAGGTGGTGCCGAACTAAAGTACAAATCAAAAACCACTAATCCAAACATTGGTGTAGTAGCTGGAGATTTTAATTATCTAACCGTAAAGAATTTTAATTTGAAACTAGGAAGAAATTTTACTGAATTTGAATCTAATAACGGAAATAATCTAGCAATAATAGGATCAAAAGTTCAAGAAAAATTGTTTGACAAAAATGAAAATCCATTAAATAAAAACATCTCTGCAAGAGGTACAAGCTTTATGATCATTGGTGTTTTAGAAGAACAAGGAAGCTCATTTGGTAGAAGTATTGATGATAGAGTTATTGTTCCGCTAGAAACTGGAAGAAGATTGAGACCGTCTTCAAATTTTGAAATTGAAATAAAAATTTCTAATCCTGTTGAATTAGAAAAAGACATGGGAATTTCATCTCAAATAATGAGTATTATTAGACAAGATCCAATAGGAGGTGAGAAATCTTTTGAAGTAGTTAGAAATGAATCTTTAGAAGAAGAATTAAGTGAGATAACGGGTTATCTTAAAATTGGTGGATTTACAATATCTTTCATAACCTTATTAGGTGCTTCCATTGGTTTAATGAATATTATGTTGGTTTCGGTAACAGAAAGAACAAGGGAAATTGGTCTAAGAAAAGCTACAGGTGCAACACCTTTGTATATAAAAAATCAATTTTTAACAGAGGCAATT